>JAFQUQ010000001.1 GCA_017408395.1 Oscillospiraceae bacterium | reverse complement strand
GGAATTCACAAAGAACCAGATTCTCAGCCAGGCTTCTCAGTCCATGCTTGCTCAGGCAAACCAGCTCCCACAGGGCGTTCTCTCCCTCCTCCAGTAAGTTTAAACACTTATCTGAATGCAGGCTGAAAACCGCGTGAGATTTTAAAAACTGCATAGTTTCCGCCCCTCGGTGTTATCATCGGGGGGCGTTTTGTTTGTTTAATGAATAATGAAAAATGAATAGTGAAGAATGAATAATTATTGTAGGGGCGGATATTTGACCGTCAGCGATAAAGAAGTTTCACAAAGCTTTGTTTTAAGACAAATACAGCGGATTTAAGAAATCGGCGTTGCAGGCTACAAACTTGTAATGCCGATTATTTTATTGTCTTATAATCTATCCCTCATTCTTAAAATGTAATTATACGGTAATTTATTGACTTTATGCAATTTACATTATGAGCAGTTCTTCAACGAAAACGTGAAATGCATTGAGGATGTGCCCCCTGCTTTTTCTTAAACACAAAAATCATTTTACATTTTCAATTTGAAATACATGTTTAACGCAAAACAGAAAAGGTAAACTTTTTGTGTACAACAGTCACCATTTCGTGACTACCAGTTGCAAAATAGATAAAACTATGATATAATAAATATGATAATTTTCTGGCTATGTTGGAGGTGTGATATGGCTGTTAGTTATAATAAATTGTGGAAGCTATTAATCGATAAAAATCTCAAAAGAACGGAAATGGCTCAAAAAGCAGGTATTACAGGAAATGTACTAGGCAGACTAAGCCGAAATGAGCATGTGTCCATGGGAAGTATCGAAAAAATATGCGCCCTTTTAGATTGTAATATTGGCGATGTTATGGAATTTATTGAATGTAATGAAAAGAGGTGCGACTGATGTTCTGTATTCAAGATCCATCATATGACAATTCAATGTACTTACATGAAACGCTACTTTCTGAATGCGTAGGATGCACCAATGGTGCGGGAGCATATGCATTTGCTACTAAAGATGGTATCAACCTCTTGCTGCTGGATGACAATTTTAAGGAGTTTCTTAAAACTGGTACATTTACCTTGGTTGTTGGTACTGATGATATAACAAATGAACATTCTATAGTTTCTTTGATTGAATTGCAAAAGAAATATGGTTCTCATTTAGTAGTGAAAGCGTATGTTCATAACGAAAGAGGTTCTACTTTCCATCCTAAATTCAGTTGGTTTAAGAAAAATGATGGTGGTACATTGGTGTTAGGTTCTGGTAATTTAACACAAAAAGGTTTACGTCATAATCGTGAAGCATATAATGTTATCCAATATGATGAATCTAGCATCGCTAAGATTATTGAGGAATGGAACCGATGGTTTACACATAGTAGTCCATTTTTATTTGATATTACTGACCCTGTTGTTCTGGCAAAAACCAAGCAGAATACCGAAAAGATAAGAGCGATAAGCACGGCAAAAGCAACTGTCCAAAGAGACCACGACATAAAACCAGGCGATATTAAGCTAACTGATATATATAAAACCCAACCCAAAGATAAAAGAACTAGCAAAAAAGTTGCTCAGAAACAGCCAACGGTAAATCCTCAACCCCAGTTAGAATTAGTGACTCCTGCTGTTACAGATGAAGAAATTGACATTGATGCTGCATATTGGACAATTACGTTGGATTCCAATGTGTTAATTGCTGAGATACCAAATAACAACAAACGATGGAGTCAAGCAAATTTTAGTCAAGAAACATTTGAAAACTACTTTGGTGCTACTTGTGGAGAAAATGGAACCTACCGTATTTTGCTTAAACATGTAAACGCTGACGGCACCATGTGTAAAACGGAAGCAAGACCAAGTGTTTCAGTAGCAAGTAGTAATTACCGTTTTGAATTAGATGCTGCCAAAGGATTGCCTTATCCTGAAGGCAGAAATCGCCCTATTGGAATATTTGCAAAAGTATCTTGTCGAGATTTTATTTATACACTTCTCATGCCTGGTCAGCCAGGATATGCGGATGTAATGCGACTTTTGGCGCAGACCCAAGCTCCTACGAGATTGATGCGACGTATTAGTTATGTTGCCAAGGATGTATTTGAGGCTGCACCAGTTTTGCCTATATGGACAAGATTAGAAAAGGAAGAAAATGAATGACTTCAGAAATACCAACAATTAGATCAATACATTACTTAGGCAGCAAACTAAGAATGTTAGAAGCTATTAAAGAGTCCATAGATAAGGTTGCGCCTAAAGGCGGTGCCGTTTGTGACTTGTTTGCCGGATCAGGAACGGTATCGAAATACCTTTTACAATTTGGTAATGTTATTTCTGTTGATATACAGAAATACTCACAGGTTATCTGTGAGGCATCAATGAGTTTGCTAGAAACTTCACCGGACGCAAATGATATCCTGCTGGACATTAAAAACCATACCGTTAGTAAAACACTTAATCGTTGTTTTGATGAATTAATTAATTACGAAAAGAACTGTACTGCTGCTGCAAAATGTGGCAATATTGCTCCTTTATATGAAATCATAGAACACGGTTCCCTTTATATTTTAGATAAAGAACAGACAGATGAGTTGACTTCAGAATTAAAAAGACTCATGAACCACAGCTTATCTATGCTCAACAAAACCGTTTTATTGGACACAGTTGACAGTATGATATGTAGGTATTATGGAGGTCTCTACTTTTCATATGAGCAGGCTGTAAATTTGGATTGTATTGCTCACTGGGTATTTGAACAAAATGGTCTTTTGCATACGAAAGCGTTAGCCGCCTTGCTAAGTACAGCAAGCGATATAGTAAATACTGTCGGAAAACAATTTGCACAGCCTCTGAAAGTTCGAAACAGTAAGGGAGAACTAAAAGTATCTCTACTTACTAAAATAACTACAGATCGCTCCGAAGATGTTTATACTATCTTTAGGAAATGGTTAGCCTATTATTTTTCTGTCGGTGATAGTACACACAAGTATTACACAATCTGCGATGATTACGCCAATGCATTAAAAAAACTTAAAGAGTACAATGTTTCTGTGGTATATGCAGATCCACCATATACAAGATATCACTACAGTAGATATTATCATGTTCTTGAGACTATTTGTCTAAGGGATAACCCTGAAGTGTCAACTACTTTCCCCAATGGAAAAGGCGGAATAAGCAGAGCTATTTATCGTAGTGAAAGGCATCAGTCTCCATTCTGTATCAAGAGTCAGGCAGAAGGTGCATTTGATGTATTGTTCGAAAAGGTAAAGAAACTAAATGTTCCGCTGGTATTATCCTATTCTCCATTTGATGCTTCAAAAGCTGTTACTCCTCGTTTGCAAACAATAGATCAACTTGTGGAAAAAGCAAAACAGTATTTTTCACAAGTTGAAATTGTATCGCCGGGGGAATTTACACACAGCAAGTTGAATTCTACAGAAAAGAACTTTGAAGCAAACCACGAAGCAGAACTGCTTTTAGTTTGCAGATAGGTACAGGTGATCATATGCAAAAAACAAGTCTTTCAGAATGGTTGAATAATACCAACAAAGAACCACACGTTATTTTTAGAGGCGACAATATAGAGATTCTTAAGAAGCTGCATTCCAAGTTTGATAATTCTGTAAGCTGTATCTATATAGATCCTCCTTATAATAACGGCGAGAAATATGCTTTCTATGATGATGATACATCTCATGATAAGTGGCTGGAACAAATGAAAACTGTTTTATTAGAGTTAAAGCCCTTTCTTCGGAATGATGGCAGCATTTGGATTTCCATTGATGATGGTGAGATGCACTATCTGAAGGTTCTCTGTGATTCGGTTTTTGGACGCAAAAGCTTTATTACAACAATAGTTTGGCAACAAAGAAATACACGAGAAAACAGAAAAGCCTTCTCGAATAACCATGAGTATATCCTCGTATACTCTCCAAATCCAGAAGCTTTTAAGAAGAAAAGAAATCTTCTTCCTATGACGGATGAAGTTTTGGGCAGATATAGTAATCCAGATAATGATCCTCGTGGACCATGGCAATCTGTAACTGCTAACGTTCAAGATGGACATGCTGTCTCAAGCCAGTTTTATGAGATAATAGCACCAAACGGGAAAGTGCATAATCCTCCTCCCGGAAGATGCTGGATTTATAACAAAGAACGTATGCTTAGCGAAATCAAATCCAGTAATATTTGGTTCGGTAAAGACGGGAATGGGGTACCTAGAGTTAAAAAATTTGTATCGAAAAGCATACATGGCATTGTTCCCGAAACACTTTGGTTATCCTCGTTTGTTGGAACAAACAAGGATGCAAAAACGCACCTTCGCAAGTTACAAATATATGATAAAACGCTTTTTGATACACCAAAGCCAGAAACTTTGATAGGTCAGATTATTGAAATTGCATCAAATCCAGGAGAGATTACCATGGATGTTTTCCTTGGTTCAGGAACAACTGTATCTGCTGCCCACAAATTAGGACGCTGCTATATTGGCATTGAAAAGGAACCGGCTACTTGCAACTATATTGTCGAGAGAATGAAGCAAGTTGTTTCCGGAGAAAAGGGTGGTATTTCTAAGAAAAATGGATGGCACGGCGGAGGGGATTTCTGTTATATTGACAGTATGACAGATGAATGATTTACATATGACAGATTAACTGTAAATCTATTGGAGAATATACTTCTGAAGTCATTTTGCCCCCAGGTCATTGCCAAAACAAAAACGCAAAACGTTTTGTAGAGAATTTAGGTTATCAGTATGACAAAGAAAAAGAAACAAAAAGCCAGCAAAAAAACTCCACTTACTAAAGCCAATATTCAGGAACTGCAAGAATCAAGGGATGGTGGACAAATTGCCTTGAGGGGTTACTCCTATCAGTTCCTTTATTCGTGTAATTTGATTTTATCATCTAGCACTGACACAGTTTTTACTCTTGAAGGAATCGAAGATATCGATACCATAAAATACTGTGATGGTAACAGAACAATCACACATATCCAACTCAAATACTCCTCTCAACGACAAGATGCCAGCTTTATGGATAGTGTGTTAAAAAACTATCTTGAGGCATACCTAATTGATAAGAATAGGCATTTCAAATTGGTATATGATTTTTCTGTCGCTGCCGGAAATTTAAGTAAACTGTTTTCCGGAAATCTTGATAAAAACTCAAAAGAATTCTGGAAGACTAAAGTTGATAACATCAAAAAGGGAACATCTTTGTGGAATTGGAACAATTTCGATTTTGAAGATTTTATCCAACGGATATCTTTTGAGAATATCAAAAAGGATTCTCTTGAGAAAAGCATTGAAGATTCCTTGATAGAGAATTTTGAAATTAATACCGATAACATTTCTTTATTCGCTAATGGCATCAAATTATTGTGCTTCGACAAAATGGAAAGCCGTAGTGAAATATCGCATCAAGAAATAACACAACGCATCGAAGAAATAAAATTCGATATAAGTAAAGGCCCTCAAAATCCCGCTCACGCTTGGATCCAAAGGCTTCGATTCTCTAAATCTGATAAGTATTCTTCAGATTACTATGAAGGCAAGAAAGCCACTCCTTCTGACATTGCGAACAATCTACCTGTCATCCGACCGACTGTTGAAAAGGAAATTATCGATTCTATCAGTAAAAACGCAATCACCATTATCAAAACATCTAGCGGTCAAGGTAAAACCACGCTTGCACTAAGAGCAATATCATTACTAACAGAAGAATACACGCCCTATCAAATTACAAGATGTAATAACGACGCAGAGTTAGGGCATATCGTTGAGTATTTTCGTATGCGTACACGAATTGGTGAAAAGCCGCTAATTTTGCTCGATAATCTTGATGCCCATTTGAGCGAGTGGAATTTGTTGGCTCAACTTATGCAAACAAGTGTAACTTACCATTATAAGCTCCTGGTTACTTCTCGCGAAAATGACTGGTACAATTATGGCGGAGATATCAGCAATCTTCATCGTTTGAATATTATCAAGCCTACCCTAAGTGAAAAAGAAGCAGAAAGCATATATAACGCTCTTAAGAAAGCCGAAAAACTCCACGAAGATATTGTTGATTGGAAAAAGGCATGGTCCCAAATTGCAGAGCGGCAACTTCTTATTGAGTACGTATATCTTTTGACTCACGGCGAGATGATTGCCGAACGAATATCTGCGCAAATGAAGGAAATCGGTAACGCATCGGCAGGTGGAACCAAATTTGAAATTCTAAGAAAAGTTTGTTTTGCTGATGTTTGCGGCATTAAGCTTGAAACTAAGTCTTTGATTAGAGATTTATCAGTTAACCCCGACTCGGATATTGGTGAAGTACTAAAAAGCTTGGCAGATGAATTTCTAGTACATATTAGCTCAGAGGGTGATTATATCGAGGGGTTGCATCCTGTACGTTCTCAACATATAGTCAATCGTTTACATGAATATATCACTCTTGATGAAACAGCGCTTGCCATTGCAAAGATAGCTTCAGTTTCAGATATATCTATATTGTTTTCACATTATCCCGAGTTTGATTTTGACAAGAAGCGTTTTTATGCAAACGTAGTAAGCATGTGGTTCTACGAACCAGACTTATCCCGCTTCGTGCATGCAATTCGCGGTGCTTTTTCGGGAAGTGTAATGCAGTATTATCGAACCCACAAAGCTTTGTTTGATGACGCATATGAACATGGAGGATTAGTGCTTGTAGCAACAGATCTTTGCCCATTTTCCAAGTTTGAGGATTGTGAAAAGGAATTGAATACGCTGAATAAAATGGCTGAGATAATGCCAGATAATACTAACATCCAGCATATGATTACATTACGTGATTCAATCCCGAAATTCAAAACTTCAAAAACTGACATCTTTTGCTTAAGTTCTGCCTTGTATTCAAAATTAAAGGAAATTAATTTTGCGGACATAGCAGATTTAAAATCATATGCGGTTATTGTAGATTGGCTTTATAATATTGATCCTTCAATGAATTTATCATCAAGAATCTCTTTGAATGATCTATGGGTCAAGGCGGAAGACTACTCTGTTAAAACCGTATCATCATTAATGTACTCGTCCTTTTGCGGTAATAAAGATGGATACAACGAATTTGTGAGAAACAATCTTCAGCGAATTATTAGCTATCTCAAACGCAAAACCAACTCTCACAAGGTTCAAGTAAGTGACGATAACAAGAAAATAAAGGTCGAGTATTTACTTAGAGCAAGTGAGATTACAAAAGGCAATAACGAAAGTGTTGCACGATTGACAGATATATGCCGTACACTTCCTATCTTTGAAACATATTGTTCAGATGCAATCAAGCCCCAAATCGATTTACTGGCTACCTATCAGATTCCCAATGATGCGCACAAGGAAATGCCCAAGGAAAACATAATCATAACATTCCATCAAGAGTTTAATGGTCTGTGGTTGAGAACTATAGAAAGCAATTATGAGTTTGACACAGTATATGCATGGATTGATCATTGGCTTGATGTTCGCAAATGTGCATGTGATTTACTGGCTGCAAGCTCCACGTGTTTGCACAAATTATTGGGTAACAGGAAACTTGGTGATGCCGGCAATTTGTTTGATGCCTTGCATAATCGCTATAACAAAATGATGGTCGCACATTTATCATATCCAAGAGAGCACCGCCCATTTGAAAAGAAACCTGAAATCCCAACGTTGTTTAATAAAGCAAAACGGGATTACTTTGATGGCATCCATAATTTCGCTAACCAACTAATCAGTTTCATCAAAAAAGAAGAACAGGCGAAGCGCCTAGCAATATACAACCTAAAAGCAGCATTAGCAGCACTACCTAACGTTCAAAAATTCTTTGATGATATTACATTGGATGGCGAGCATCAGAGCAAACATGTGGAACTATGTGCCCTTGAAGAAAAAGTCATCTTTGAGACTTATATGTGTTGTGAATATTATTTATCTCATGCACCTGAAACCAATTACAACAAATATCAGGTCAAAGCTTGGTTTTCATCTTCCAAAAAGACGGAGATAGACGAAATAAATAGTACAATGACAGATCTAAGTAGCATATACGATGCTGTTCTACCCAAAAGCTCATATCGCGACAATACATTTCTGTGCTACCCAATATTGTTTAAGAATTTTGATCCGGCTAACGATGAGATGATGAACGCTTTCTTAATCACCTCTATCTCATTTGCAAAATCACCTTATGATTATTTACTTTTGTTGCTGACAAACAACGCCGGTGAAGTTATTCCGAATGCAATTAAGTTCCCCAAAAAGGCATTTAAATACATTCACAATGCCATCAATTTAGGCGTGGAGGAAGAAATGGATCCTTTAGCTTCCCCCTATCCTATCGAGGTAACTGAAAAGATGTTAGAGTGCTTTGATGGTGAATATATTCTTCAAAAACAGGAGCCGACGAGTATTTGGCTTGGTCGTATAGCGGATATAGGCGAGGAATTATGGATGTATTCCAAAAATCGCGAGTATCTTGTTGACGAAGAAGACAAACAGTATCTTTTTAATAACCTCAATGAGATAAAGAATCGTATTGATGGAATGGTAAAAGACATAGAACCCAATGTGAGTGTAGACATATTAACGGCGGTAAACGAACTGTGCAACGCTGTTTATCAGGGCGATTTATTCGATGACAAAAAATACAATGAACTGATATCTTGTGTTCAAACTGCAAGTGCTTGATAACAAGCATTCCAAACAACCGTTATCTACTACTCCTGTTCTTTTTCTTCTGCTGTTCCTCACGTTCGGCTCTGCGTCTTTCTTCTTCGACAAGATTCGAAATATAGTCGCCTTTTGAAATTAAATAATAGATCTGTACTATATCGGCATACGCCTCATATAAACTCTTGCAGTTCTCAAAGTTACTTTTGAGAGCTGCTATTTTTTGTCCGTTTCTTGTTTGGAAGATTTAAAACATTCAAAGGCAAGGGGCGTTAAATTTTTCTCCCGAAAAATGCTCATAGACAGTTTTCATTGCAAGATATGCGTCCTCCGCATTACACATGCAGTTCAGCGAGGAGGTATAAAGTAAATCCTCTGTTTTATCGGGATTGAGTATATAGGCTATGCTGCGTTTGATGGTAGAGTGGATAGAAATCGATTTAACGTATGACATATTTCATTATACTCCTTTTTCAGCTCCTCAATATCCCCAGCGTAAATGTTATTAATTTCATTCGCATTTTTAGCGATCTGATTGATATTGCCGCCTATGATACGCCATGCGTTCATAGCAGGGGCAGCTTTTTCTAAGTTATAATAAATAATCTGACCGTCAAGAGCCATACGCTTCACAAAAGTTCCTGTTTTCAAGGATAATGAAGCCGCTTTTTTTCTCTATCTGTTTCCATTTTTCAAGACTGAATATTACCTCCTTGCGTTTAACTTGTTTGTACTTTCTCATAAAAATTGACACATTCAATTTTAACAAAGCGGTCTTAGGTGCAGCCTAAAAAGGGGGTATGCTATAAGCCAGGCGTCGTTCGGCTGATACTTTTTTAGGGGGTAACAACTCAAAAAGCCGCATACCCCGAAAGTATACGGTACTTTCTGTGCTTGCTACGCATACCCAAAACAAAAGAATACGTACACCATCATTTTGATGGTTTTCCCTGAATAGGGATGCCCCCTTATTTTAATTTCTGCGGTGCGAACATCATAAATCTATCCCCCTCTCATAAGCACCTACAAATAATCCCGAAAATTTAAGTGCGCCTGAAAAAACTTGTAGAATGTTTTAATCGATAAGTCGATTGCCCTGCTTCTGATTGTGCAAAATGTAGAACTTCAAAAAATATGCAGAATTAGACTTAAAAAAAGCGCCGTTTTTGTAGGTACTTATGAAAGGGTATAATTCTCAGAACGATTCTTCGCCTCATTGTTCTGAGTTTCACTCCATAGGAAAGTCGTGAGACACAACTGCCGTAAACATGGCAGTTGACCTCGCCGCAAAAAATACGTCCTTTCACTTTGGCAGAAAATAACCGCTGTGATAAACTTACAGCAGAAGCAGGAGGTATCATGAGTAAAAACGCATCGCTTAAAAAATCCGAGATGAAGAGAAAAACAAGCCTACTTCCCTCAGAATATAAAATCGGGAAAACAACTTACATAGTGCATATCCACTTTAATCTTGAATGCAGTGAAACTCTTGAAGATGTTTTAAAGAGGATTATGCTAAGAGAAGTTGAAAGGCAGGCAGCGTGAAAAATGTGCGGATCGCATTCAATTCATCACTTTAAAGTCTTGAATTTATCTTTCTGTTATGCTATAATAAGAATGTAATCCGCTGTATCTGTCGGAAAGGTAGGTAAAAATGAAAGACAAGATTACAGCTTTATATTGCAGGCTATCTCAAGACGATATGCTGCAAGGTGAATCAAATTCCATAACCAATCAAAAGGATATACTCTTAAAGTATGCTAAGGCTAATAATTTTCCAAACCCCCAATTTTATGTCGATGATGGTTTCAGTGGCACAAATTTCAACCGTCCCGATTTTATGCGAATGATTGCCGATATGGAAAATGGCAGGGTTGGTATTATCATCACAAAAGATCTGTCACGACTGGGACGTGACTACCTTATGACAGGGCAATACATTGAGATGACTTTTCCTGACTATGATGTTCGATATATTGCTATCAATGACAATGTGGACACCTTTAAAAGTGAAAATGAGATGATGGCATTCAAGAACATATTTAACGACTGGTTTGCCCGTGATACAAGCAAGAAGATTAAAGCTGTCTTCAAGGCAAAGGGTATGTCTGGTAAGCCTCTCACCACTGCAACGGTCTATGGCTACAAAAAATCTGCGGACGACAAAAACAAATGGGAGATTGACGAGGAAGCCGCAGAGGTGGTAAAAAGAATATTCAAGCTCTGTATAGAGGGTTACGGTCCCTCGCAGATAGCAAGGATATTGAGCGACGATGGAGTTCTTATTCCTACCGCCTATGCCAAAGAAAAGGGGTTACCATATACACGGACATTCAAATACCCTACTCGTTGGTGTTCGGACAGCGTTGTAAGAATCCTTGAAAAGCCTGAATATATCGGTCACACCGTTAATTTCAGAACAAGGCAGAAATCCCACAAGAACAAGAAAAAGATTATAAACCCTCGTGAGGAATGGGTAATATTTGAAAACACCCATGAGGCGATTATATCACAGCATGATTTTGAATTGGTGCAGGAAATACGAAAAAACAGAATACGTCCACAGAAATCAAAGGAGATAAATCCATTTTCAAACATGGTGTTCTGTGCGGATTGCGGAAACAGGCTTCATCTTTGTCGTTCCAAAAGCCTTACGTCTGAGCAGGAACATCTGAAATGTGGAACTTATGCAATAGACAAAAACGAGTGTACAGCCCACTATATCAGAACCTGCGTACTCAGTGAGCTTATCTTAAAGGAGATGAACAAGCTGCTGTGTACAGTTCATGCAAACGAGGATGAGTTTATCAGACTTGCTATGGAAAAGTCGGCTGAAAATCATTTATCTGAACTGAAAAAAGCGAAGAAAGTTCTTTCTCAATCTGAAAAGCGGATTGCCGAACTGGATAAGCTTTTCAAACGGATTTATGAGGATAATATTTCAGGTAAGCTTTCAGATGAACGTTTTGATATGCTGTCCAGTGATTATGATAACGAACAAAAACAACTGACGCAAGCTGTTGTTGAACTTGAAGTATTTATTTCAGATCGAGAGCAAAAATCTGCGGATATATCTCAGTTTATGGATATAGTCAAGAAGTATGAGCATATATCAGAGCTTACTCCGGAAATTATGCATGAGTTGATTGAAAAAATCGTAGTTTATGCTCCCGATAAATCAAGCGGTCATAGAAAGCAGCGAGTGGACATCTATTTCCGATTCAACTTGTCAACCGCTTCGGCTGTACTTGACCGCAGGGATTATGACAAAAAGAAGAAGGCTGCGTAGATTTTACGCAACCTTCAATTAATAACGTCAATACTTCTTTATGACGGGCGACCATTATCCGCCCGTTTTTATTATCAATTAAAAAGGACGGCAATCGCCGCCCTTAATTACGAATTACGCATTCCGCATTACGCATTAATCTGCCTCCGCAATTTTTCTCACCGCACAGACAAGGCCGTCCGTGTCACGAGCCGTGCTGAATACCGACGGCGAAAACCGCACAGTACCCTCGGGAGCAGTCCCCAGCGCACGGTGAGCAAGACCTGCGCAGTGCAGTCCCCCACGGAGGGCGTAGCCCATACTATTTAAAAGCTCCGCCGTTTCGTTTGAAGTGTGACCGTCAATGTTGAAGGAAACTATCGGCAGACACACCCCGTCGGGACGGTAAATTTTTACTCCCCTGACGCCGCTTATGCCGTTTATCAGACGTCTGCACAGCTTTTCCTCGTGTGCAGAAATGTTCCGCAGACCCACCCTTTCAACAAAAGCGATACCTGCTTCAAGCCCTGCGATACCGAAGGTGTTCACCGTACCGCTTTCAAGGCAGTCGGGCATAAAATCGGGCTGTTCAAGCTCCAGGGATGTACTGCCCGTGCCGCCCTCCATAAGCGGTTTAAGCTTAAACTGACCGTCGGAAACCAGCAGACCCGTGCCCGTAGGACCGTACAGCGACTTCTGCCCTGCGGTACAGAGGATATTTATGCCGTGAGAAAGTTTAACGTCCATAACTCCGCAGGCCTGAGCACCGTCCGCAATAAAGCAGATACCCTGTTCGGCACAGATACCGCCGATAAGCTTAAAGGGCGGAATTTTCCCCGTGACATTACTGCCTAAAGTACACACCACGGCTTTTGTGTCGGGACGGATGAGCCGCCTTAAATTTTCCGCCGTAACGCCGTCGTCATCGTCAATGTGGAGGATGTCAAATTTACAGCCGCACTTGCTCATTGCGTAAACGGGACGGGCGGCGGAATTATGCTCTAAATCGGATAGAATAACGTGCCCGCCCTCAGCCATAATTCCTTTTATTGCAAGGTTGAGAGCGTGGGTACAGTTTAAAGTAAAGACGGTGTTTTCAGGCTCTGCACCGAAGAATTCCGCAGCCCTGCACCGTGCTCTGTAAACAGCCTCCGCCGCTTCGAGAGAGAGCCTGTGACCGCTTCTGCCGGGGTTTCCTCCCCGTCTTAGCATTGCGGTGTAAACAGCCTTTCTTACAGAGTCGGGCTTTGGAAACGAAGCGGCTGAATTATCAAAATTAACCATATCAAAGCCTTTCGGTTTAAATCCATATTAGCGTTAAACACGTCCTATCGCCTTTGGTGAGATACCCCATTTTTCAAGCACAGCCGCCGCAAGCTGTATGCTTCCGTCCAGCACAACGCTGTAACCGCAGCCTGACGCAAGATTGCGGGGGGTGCGTATCACATTGCAGCCGAAGCCTTCACGTCTGAGCAGGGTCTGTGCCTTCATAGCGACAGTGACGGATGGAAACGCAAGAATAAATCTGCCCATAAAGTTCAGTCCTTTCATCGTCACAGGCAGTTTTTCTGCCTGATTTATTATATGCCGCAGCTTTGATTTTGGCATAAAATTTAATTCGTAATGCGTAATGCGTAATGCGGAATTATCGTGACGATGATAAAAACTTGACATTTCAGAAAATAAGGTTTATAATATAAACAGAAAGAGCAATCGGTTTACGATTACTCCCTCTTAGTTTGCGATATTAAAAATAACCGCCGATGTGGAGAGAGGCGGTTATTTTTATGCTCTTATTTCTTTTTGTTATCTTTGGTAATGTTATAAATAAGAGAGATAACAGAGATAATTACATTGATTAACAAAAATAATTCGTTATATGTAACCATAGTGTTACCACCTCCCTTTTTTTCAAGGGAGTAACCGCACGTTTTCCGATTGCTCAGTCTGTGATATTATTTTATCACAGATTGTTTTATTTTGTCAATCAATAATTTCATATATGCAAATTCAATGAATAATAGCCGCTGTACAGCGAAATTTGAACAATTGTAACGCTTGACAACAGGGGCGTTTGAGTGGTATAATATACAGTGATTTATTTTAATGTGAAGAAGGCTGAATTATATGAAACATACTGATCTTATTGAATTAATGACCGATTCCGCATACCTTCAGCAGGAAGTTACTGTCTGCGGCTGGGTACGTACATCAAGAGACTCAAAGAATATGGCTTTTATCGAGCTTAACGACGGCACATCCCTCAAGCATATGCAGATCGTTATCGATAAGGCTGTAATCGAAAATCCATCCGCTTTTATGAAGCTTGGCAGCGCACTTAAAATCACAGGTACTCTCGTGCCTTCCGCTGTAAAGCAGGGCGGCGTGGAGATCAACGCTTCCGCTATCGAGGTGCTGGGCGAATGTCCTCCCGAATATCCTCTCCAGAAGAAGCGCCACACACTTGAATTCCTCAGAACAATGCCCCACCTCCGTGTAAGAACAAACACCTTCAATGCGGTGTTCCGTGTGCGTTCAATCATTGCTAACGCTATCCACGAATTCTTCCAGGACCGTCACTTTGTTTACGTACACACACCTATCATCACAGGCAGCGACTGTGAAGGTGCAGGCGAAATGTTCCAGGTAACAACAAACGGTTTTACACAGGAATACAAGAACAAGGAAGATTACTACGCTAACGATTTCTTCGGCTGCAAGGCAGGATTAAGCGTATCAGGCCAGCTTGAAGGCGAGGTTGCCGCTATGGCATTCGGTAAGATTTACACCTTCGGACCAAGCTTCCGTGCAGAAAACAGCAACACCCCGCGTCACGTTGCGGAATTCTGGCATATCGAGCCTGAGGTTGCATTTGCAGAGCTTCCCGACATTATCGAGATCGCAGAAGAAATGATTAAGCACATCATCAACACAGTTCTTGAAAAGTGCCCTGATGAGCTTGCATTCTTTGAACAGCACTTTGAAAAAGGTCTGCGTGAAAAGCTTGAAACAGTAGCTTCACAGGATTTCGCTATCCTTGACTACACAGACGCTATCGAGCTGCTTAAAAAGGCTGACGCTGATTTCCAGTACCCTGTTGAATGGGGCTGTGACCTCCAGACCGAGCACGAAAAGTACATTACGGAAACTGCATTCAAGAAGCCTGTTTTCGTTACAAACTATCCAAAGGACATCAAGTCCTTCTATATGAAGCAGAATCCTGACGGAAAGACAGTTGCCGCTACCGACCTTCTCGTTCCCGGCGTAGGCGAAATCATCGGCTGCTCCGAGCGTGAGGCTGACCTTGAAAAGCTTCTTGCCGCAATGGAAGCAAAGGGAATGACAACCGAAGAATATCAGGACTACCTCGATTTAAGAAGATTCGGCTCCGTTCCTCACAGCGGCTTCGGACTCGGCTTTGAGCGTATCATTATGTACGTAACAGGTATCTCAAACATCAGAGACGTTATCCTCTATCCTCGTACAGTAGGTAATGTCCGCTAACCCGAAATTTGTAGGGGCGGATATTATCCGCCCGATGCAAGTTTATATATCATTAATTTTAATCTAAAACAAACTTAAACTTCGCAAAACAGCGTATACTATATTTAAACAGCTGAGAAAGGGGCAGTTTTTATGTATCAGCTTAAAATTCCTGAGGATTACAGCTCTCCGCTTAACCTGCGTGATACACAGAGAGCTATCAAGCTCTGCAAGGACACCTTTGAAAGACGTCTTGCAAAGGTTCTCGACCTTGAACGTGTAACAGCACCTCTTATGGTGTGGGCAGAAAGCGGTATCAATGACGACCTTAACGGCGTAGAGCGTAAGGTGCACTTTGACCTTAAGGAAATGGACAATGAGGCTGAAATCGTACAGTCCCTTGCAAAATGGAAGAGAATGGCACTTTATCGCTACGGCTTCAACGCAGGCGAGGGTCTTTACACCGATATGAACGCTATCAGACGTGACGACTCGGTTGATAACCTCCACTCTGTTTTCGTTGACCAGTGGGACTGGGAAAAGGTAATTCTCCCCGAACAGCGTACAAAGGAGTACCTTGAAAAGACCGTGCGTAAGATTGCACACGCAATTTATCTTGCACAGGAGCTTGTAAAAGCGGATTTCCCGAAGCTTACACAGACCATCAATAAGGACGTGTTCTTTATCACATCCCAAGAGCTTGAGGATATGTACCCTGAGCTTACCCCTGAGGAAAGAGAGCAGGAAATCACAAGAGAGCACAAGACCGTTTTCATTGAGCAGATAGGCGGCGTTCTCAACAGCGGCGTCCGTCACGGCGGCAGAGCTCCCGACTATGACGACTGGACACTGAACGGTGACCTTTTCGTATGGAGCAACGCCCTCAACGTTGGTATCGAGGTTTCCTCAATGGGTATCAGAGTTGATAGTGCGGCTCTTGAAAAGCAGCTTAAGGAAAAGGACTGCGAGGACCGTCTTAAATACGACTACCACAAGGGCATTATGGACGGCACACTTCCTCTTACAATAGGCGGCGGTATCGGACAGTCAAGACTTTGTATGCTCATTCTCGAAAAGGCACACATCTGCGAGGTACAGTCCTCCATCTGGCCTGACGAAATGGTTAAACAGTGCGAAGAAAACGGAATGAAGCTTCTTTAATGCGTAATGCTTAATGCGTAATTCGTAATTAAAAAAACGTGCAGAATTGATTTTCTGCACGTTTTTTTGTGTGTATGTAGGAGTGGATATGGAATCCGTCCCACGACAATTATTCATTAAATAAAAAAGGCGGCAATCGCCGCCTTAATTACGCATTACGCATTACGAATTAAGCATTACTTTAACGCTTCAAGGAGAGCCTGAGTCTTGTCTGTTCTTTCCCACGCAACGCCTAAATCCTCACGTCCCATATGACCGTAAGCCGCAAGCTGTCTGTACTGTGGCTTTCTTAATTCGAGGGTGCTGATGATAGCAGCAGGACGAAGGTCGAATACCTTCATTACAGCCTCGGAAAGCTTGTCGTCGGAAACCTTGCCTGTGCCAAATGTGTCAACAAGCACAGAAACAGGCTCAGCAACACCGATTGCGTAAGCAATTTCAATTTCACACTTGTCAGCAAGACCAGCCGCAACGATGTTCTTTGCAACATATCTTGCAGCATAAGCAGCGCTTCTGTCAACCTTTGTGGGGTCCTTGCCGCTGAAAGCACCGCCGCCGTGACGAGCGTAGCCGCCGTATGTATCAACGATTATCTTACGTCCTGTAAGTCCGCTGTCGCCCTGAGGACCGCCGATTACAAAACGGCCTGTCGGGTTTACGAAATACTTTGTATCCTTAAGCAGCTCCGCAGGAATGATAGGCTTGATTACGTTTTCGATGATGTCCTCTCTGATCTGTTCAAGGGAAACCTCGGCAGCGTGCTGAGTTGAAACGACTACGGTGTCAACTCTTACAGGCTTGTCGTCCTCGTATTCAACAGTAACCTGAGTCTTGCCGTCAGGTCTTAAATAGTCGAGAGTGCCGTCCTTGCGCACGTCTGTAAGACGCTTTGCAAGCTTCTGAGCGAGAGAAATAGGCATCGGCATAAGCTCAGGTGTCTCGCTGCAGGCATAGCCGAACATCATACCCTGGTCGCCGGCACCTGTCATAAACTCGTCAGCCTTTTCGCCGCCCTTGTGTTCGAGAGCCTCGTCAACGCCCATAGCGATGTCAGCAGACTGCTTGTCAAGTGACTGGAGAACAGCGCAGGTGTGGCAGTCGAAGCCGTACTTTGCCCTGTCGTAGCCGATTTCGAGAACGGTATTTCTTACGATTGTAGGGATATCGATGATTGCACTTGTGGTAATTTCGCCCATACAGAGCACCATACCTGTTGTTACCGCAGTTTCACAGGCAACACGGCCCATAGGGTCCTGTTCGAGAATAGCGTCCAGAACAGCGTCTGAGATCTGGTCGCATATCTTATCGGGATGACCTTCCGTAACGGATTCGGATGTAAAAAGCTTTTTGATCATAAATTTTCCTCCTGACATAAACAATAAACGCTTGAAAAAGAATACCCCTTTCAAGCGTTGAATTTCATAAAAATTCCTCATCTCTCGGATTTTCACCGCAGGATTTAGCACCTTTCTTGAATGCAGTTCAAGCATTGCAATTAGGTTGCCGGGCTTCACAGGACCAGTTCCTCCGCCACTCTTGATAAGGCTATTCACTTATATTTTAAGTATAACATCAACCCTGCCCTATGTCAACAGGAAATTGCAGATTTCGTCGTTATTTTTTATTCTTGCGTATGTGGTCGGCGATAATATAGTAAAAAGGTATAATAAAGAACAGCACCCACGCAAATCCCCACAGGTGGAACCACAGTCCAGCAATGAGAAATGCAATAACTACCATTATCGGCACCGAGCCGTTCAGGAAGTAAACTATTGTGCCCAACGGACTTAAAACGCCTGCGGCGTACTTTTTGAGAGCAGCGCTGAAAATGTAGTAAACAGGGATAAAAAGGAAGAAAATCCAGCACCAGCTCCAGGCATGGAAAAGCTCACCGAAAACCAAGAAAATGAAGGTAACGCCAAAAGGAATAAAGCCGTCAAAAATGCCGAGAGCCGCCTCAGTGAGGGTCTTGTCCCCTGCCTTGTATTTCTTGTTTGCATCGCTTAAAATGTAGTATACAGGGATAAAAAGGAATAAAATCCACATTTCCCACATTCCGATTGCACCGAACAGCAGGAACATACATGCTATTATTAAAGGAAACAGCTTGTCAAGAAGGGTGGCTGGGTACTTTTTCTTTTCCATCTTTTCTTCAAAGTGTTTAGTACCATTTTCTACCTTCTGTTCAAATTCTTTACTCATCTTGTCTATCTTTTCGTCAAATCCATCGAAAGCCTTTTCAAAGGACTTTTCTATGTTGTCAAACTCCCTGTCCATACGATCAAAATCCTTGTCCATAGAGCTTCCGTCAGAGGAATTACGGCTGTTTTTGTTATTTTTAATGTTTTCGTTGGCTTCATTCAAGCCTTTTGCAGCCGCACCGAGGGCTTCTTTAGTGACATTTACTGTAAATTCCGCAACATTCTTCACAAAATCCGCTACTTCCATACCGTCCTTTGCGACATTTTCAGCTGTATTTCCGCCGTTTGCGGTATTTTTTTCGGAATTTTCCTGTTTTTCCGTGTAAGAGCCTGTAATTCCGGGTGCACCCTGAGGGATTGAAGCGTTATTTCTGCCGTTGGGGTAAATCTCACCGTCGTCATCTGCGGGACGTACATCTTCAATGTAATCCTCCTTGCGAAGCGAGATACCGTCCTCGTCAGGGAAATGCACGCTTTCCGTGCGGAGAAGCTCGTCAAGAGTCACCCCGTAAAGCTTGGCAAGAAGAATGAGATTATCGGTATCGGGAGAAGCCTCCGCCCTCTCCCACTTTGACACCGCCTGCCTTGAAATACCTATTTTTTCGGCAAGCTCCTCCTGAGAGAGGTTGTTTTTCTTTCTTAACATCTGAAGCCTGTTTGCTGTTTCAACGTTCATCTGAACACTCCTTATATATATGTAAAACTTTTCCTTACGACGTTACCCTTGGCAGAATCATAGCCGTCAAGCAAGAAAATTGATGTCCGCCTCGGGTACTGTAAACATTATAGCATTAACCGTTCCATCTTACAACCAATTCTGGTTTGCATTTTCAAAAATTGCATTTTCCGGGTACGCAACTATCGGTTGCATTGGCTTGCCTGCGTGGTTTGCGGTACTTTTGCAAAAATATTTCCGTTTTTATTTCCGCCTGCAAAAATTCCGCAAAAATTTTTGCAAAGTAAAAATCATCCTTTTTCTGACATAAAACTTCCAATTCTGACGCTAAAGTTTTCGGTCAAGCCTTTTTCAAAAGGGTTGCAGGGTTCAAAGGGGCAGAGCCCCTTGCAGGTTAAGGGCAGAGCCCTTAGCAAGTCTAATCAAAACCGAGCCGCAATTCGGAACAAATAGCCAAAGGTGAAAGAAAATCATCATTTTATGTAATCTCAAAAGGTGGCGACAATCTGAATTGCGGCAAATTTCTTCCGTCCCTAACAGAATAATACCTCATCAGATGAAGGAAACGTTATGTTTTCTTCATCTGATGACGGACAAACCACCATTCAAAACAAAAATCCGCAGCCGAAACTGCGGATAATTTTATTTGCAAACTGAAATTTACATCGAAAAATCTCATTCCACACTCTTTTTTCTGAATGTACGCCTGAAGAATTCCTTTATGACCAGCCCTCTGTAAGCGAAAACCTCCATCGTGCCGCAGACCTTGTCCGTGATTACGATGACAAGGGTTTCTCTGTACTTGGGGAGCGCCGTGATATTCAGCGGAAACATATGCTTTTCGATGATGTCACATTCAAGCTCGGTGACGTAAAAATTCTTTCTCACGTTCTCCAGTGCCTTGCCTGCGTGGGTAAAGCCGTGGAGACGCTCACCCTTGGGCGGAACGTAGGTGTGCCAGTCGTAAAGGAAAAGGTCGTGAAGAAGCCCCGCCCTTGCGCCTGCACGCTCATTGAGGGAGAAAAATTTACACAGCTTATAATTATAGTATGAAACATTGAGGCAATGCTGGAAACAAGTGGTATTTCCGTGATGGGTATACTGCTTCATTTCGTTTACTACGTCGCTTTCAAGGAGGTCTGCAACAAGGCTGTAATACTGGCTGTCGCCGTTTTTGTCCAGATCAACTTTTGAACCGATAGCTCTGAGCATTGGCATTTCCTTCCCGTGCATATGGTATGCACCTTAAAATCTGCGTAAACTCCGCAATTACGTTTATTATACCCCATTATGACTTCCATTTCAACCCCATATTTACTACCTGTTCAATAATTTATTCTGAACAAATTGTAAACGCTCACCATAATCTGTAAATTTTATATCAATCTGCGTCACCTGTAAAAACGAAACAACCGTTTTCGTTAAAGTGCACTAATTTTTTCTGAAAAGTTTTTAAATAATTTTTTGAGGAATTTGCGTAATCGGTTGCAAAATCGGGCGGTATGGTGTATAATATCATTGAAGTGGTGACGAAAACCATAAAAGTGGTGAATTGTGGTGAACTTTCCACAGTCTTTTCCACACAGTGTGGAAAACTTTAAGGCTAAAAAAGTGGAAAACTATCATTTTTAAGCTTAAAAATCGTAAAATCACGGTTTTTCGTCACGAAATTTTCAACAATACTATGTGGAAAGGCGGTGTTAAACTTGGGCGGTAAGTCTTTAATGGGTACATTTGAACATACAATCGACGCAAAAGGCCGTATGGCATTCCCCAATAAGCTCCGTGAACGCCTGGGTTTAAGCTTCATCGTCACCATAGGTCCCGAAAATTGCCTTTATGTTTATTCCGAAGAAGAATGGGAAAACTTTACAGAGAAGATAAAGACCCTCACAGGCGAAAAAGCAAGGGCTGCAAAGCTTTTTATCGTTAAAGCCTGCACCGTTGAGCCTGACAAGCAGGGACGTATCCTCATTCCGCAAAATCTGAGAGATTATGCCAACCTTTCCCACGATGTTACAGTTCTCGGCGTTATAAACCGTGCGGAAATCTGGGACAGCGCAAGATTTAACGCTGTCAGCGACGGTATCACAGGAGAAATGCTCTCCGACGCTCTTTCCGAGATCGCTTTCTAAAGAAACGGAGTAAATATGGAATTTTCACACTATTCGGTTATGCTTAGCGAATGTATCGAGGGTCTTGACATTAAGCCCGACGGCATTTATATAGACGGCACCTGCGGCGGTGCGGGACATTCCTCCGAAATCGCAAAGCGTCTTACGGAGGGCGGCCTTCTCCTTGGAATAGACCGTGACCCCGACGCTATCGCCGTTGCCACAGAACGCCTTGCTCCTTACAGCGCAAAGGTGCTTAAGGGAAATTTTTCCGATATGAAGGCTCTCGCTCTTGCGGAGGGCGTGGAAAAGGTTGACGGGGTACTCCTTGATTTGGGAGTGTCCTCACATCAGCTGGACACATTGGAAAGAGGCTTTTCCTACCACGGCGACGCTCCCCTTGATATGAGAATGTCACAGGAGGGCATTTCCGCAAAGGACATCGTAAACAACAGCTCCTACGCCGAGCTCAGCAGAATTTTATGGGAGTACGGCGAGGAGAAATTTTCACGCAAAATTGCAGATACTATTATAAAACGCAGGGAGATCAAACCGATAGAAACCACCTCGGAGCTTGCGGATATAATCTGTTCGTCGGTGCCTGCAAAATTCCGCCGTGAAAAGAACCCCTGCAAAAAATCTTTTCAGGCAATAAGAATTGCCGTGAACTGTGAGCTTGAAGAACTCAACAGAGCACTTGACGACGCCTTTGATATGCTTAAACCGGGCGGCAGGCTCTGCATAATCACCTTCCACTCCCTTGAGGACAGAATTGTAAAACAGCGTTTTGCGTCTTTCTGCAAGGGCTGTACCTGTCCTCCCGACTTCCCCGTCTGCGTCTGCGGAAACAAACCAAGGGGCAGGCTGGTAAACAGAAAGCCTATCGAGGCAACCGAGGAGGAGCTTGCGGCAAACAACAGAAGCCACAGCGCAAAGTTAAGAATTATAGAGAAATCAGACGTGTAAAACAGAGAGGAGTAACCCTGCGGGGTTGATGAATAATGAGCAGAAATAATCTGGCATACGATCTTTCAAAATATGAAAATACCGTCCAGAAGCCCGAAGCAGAGGTACGGAAAATCAAGGTACGCAAGGCAAGACCCGAAACAGCAGGCTCTCCTGTGAGAATTTTCGTGCTCCTTGCAGCTGCGGGAATTTTAATGGGCTCGGTTATCTACGGTAAGGTTGAACACGCTTCCCTCCACGCTCAGATCACCGATAAGACCGCTTACGTTGACGTTCTCAGAAGCGAAAACGTCCGTATGCAGACGGCTATCGAAAGCAAATCGTCCCTCAGGGTCGTTGAGGAGTACGCTGCAAATGTGCTCGGTATGCAGAAGCTTGACAAGTCGCAGATAGAGTACATCAGCCTTGAAAACGGAAACGTAATCGACATTCCCGAACAGAACGACAACATCTTCGTCAAGCTTAAACACGGCTTCGAGGATTTTGTGGAATATATCAGAGGATAACGAAATACTATTAAATAAGGGTTGTACATTGGGGGGAATACGTTCTTTTCAATGCAACCCGTATTTTGCTATAATAAGGCTTGAAGCATTACCCGAAAGGAGAAGGAAACTTGTCACGCAGTCCTACAAATGTTATGAAGCGTAAGCTCAATATTTTTGTGCTTTCCGCATTTCTCATCTTTACAGCCTTTATCGTTGCAAAGCTTTTTGAGTCCTCCGTGACAAAGAGTGCGGAGTATCAGGCCCTTGCAAACGAAAACCAGTTCGGCAGTACCATTATCAAAGCAAACCGAGGCAGTATCTACGACACAAACGGAAAGATACTTGCCCAGTCTGCAACGGTTTACTATATCATCATAAACCCAAACCGCCTTTCAAAGCTTGACAACGAAAAAATCGACCCCGAAACGGGAAAGACCGAGTATCAGCGTCAGCTTGATGCGGCAATCGCCATTCTCACCGAGGAGCTTGACGGTATCACCGCCGACTCCCTTAAGGAGAAGTTTAAAAATACAAACTCCAAGTGGGTAAGCGTTGCAAAGGGTATCGAAAAGCCTGTCGCCGATAAAATCATCCAGCGCAGAAACAAGGATGAGCTTGCAGGCGACCTTATCTACACAAATATGGACACCAAGCGCTACTACCCCCAGGGCGAGCTTGCGGCGGCGGTCATCGGCTTCACAAACTACGAGGGCGACGGCGTTTACGGCGTGGAATCCTACTATAACGACTACCTTAAAGGCGTAGACGGCAAAATTACTTCCGCTACCGACGCAAACGGCAACGAAATGCCCTACAAGAACGATAAGATTTACAGCGCTCAGGACGGCAACTCCGTTTACCTTACCCTTGATATGACCCTCCAGCATTTTGCGGAAAAATATCTTGAACAGGCTATCGAGGAAAATAACGTCCAGAACCGCGGCTGTGCCATAATTATGAACGTAAACAGCGGTGCAGTTCTTGCTATGGCAAGTACCCCCGGCTTTAATTTAAACGACCGCAACTCCCTTTACTCACAGAAGGACCTTGACCTGCTGGAAGGAATTACTGATGAGGAGGAGTACAACACCCAGTATGCGGCACTCCGTGAACAGCAATGGAAGAACAAGGCAATCACCGAGCTTTACTACCCAGGCTCTGTTTTTAAGGTAATAACGGGTGCGGCGGCTCTTGAAGAGGGTGCTGTAACTTTAAACTCCACCTTCAGCTGCAATCAGGTAATTCAGGTTGCGGATACGCCTATCCACTGCTGGTCTACCTACTCCCACGGCGACCAGGATTTTACCACCGCAATGACAAACTCCTGCAACCCTGCCTTCATTCAGGTTGGACAGCGTCTCGGCGGCACAAACTTCTGCAGCTACTTTGAAGCCTTCGGACTTACCGAGCCTACGGGCATCGACCTTCCGGGCGAGGCTGACAGTATCTACGTTTCCGCTGACAATATGGGTCCCGTTGAGCTTGCTTCCTGTGCTTTCGGACAGTCAAACAAGATAACCCCCATCCAGATGATAACCGCTTACGCTGCTGCCATAAACGGCGGCTATCTGGTAACTCCCCACGTTGTAAGCAAAATCGTTGACACCAACGGCAACGTTATTAAAACTACCGAAACTTCCATAAAAAGACAGGTTATCTCCGAGCAGACCTCCGCACAGATGCGTCAGGTGCTTGAATCGGTTGTAAACAACAAGGGCGGCTCAAACGCCTACATCAAGGGCTACGCTATCGGCGGCAAGTCGGGCACCTCCGAAAAGCAGGACAAGATGAACCAGACGGGTCTTGAAAATCTCTACGTTTCATCCTACTGCGGCTTTGCTCCTGCCGACGACCCCGAAATCATTATGCTTGTAATGATCGACGAGCCTTCCGCAAAGGACGAAAACGGCTCACTTATGTACTACGGCAGCGTTGTTGCCTGCCCTGTGGTATCAAACACATTCAAAGAAGCGCTCCCATATCTTGGCTATTACCCCGAATATACCGACGACGAGCTTGAAGGTCTCGGCATTACCGTGCCGTCCCTTGAAGGTCAGACCGTTGAAAGCGCAGGCGCTACCCTCGAAGCTCTGGGACTCCAGTACTCTACCATCGGAAACGGCGAGACAGTTATCGGACAGATACCTGCACGAGGAAGCACTCTCCAGCGAAACGGCAAGGTAATTTTCTATACCGAAAAGGATTTTGAAACCGAATATACAACCGTCCCCAACATCAAGGGTATGTCACTTTCCGAAGTAAACACCGCCCTTACCAATGCAAATCTCAACTTTAAAGCAGGCGACGGTGCGTCCAGCCACGCAGGCTCAATCGCTTACACACAGAACTACGAGGAAGGCTGTGTAGTCCCCGTAGGCACTATCATCGAGGTCGTATTCATCATCAAGGACGAGGGCTGATACCCTCATCGAAAAGAGGTTACGCTATGAAATTACACGAACTGCTTTCAGATGTAAACAAAACTATGCCCGTCAAGGCTCTCTTTGACACCTCCGACGATGTTGCGGGCATTACCGACAACACCGCTGAGGTAAAGAAAAATTTCATCTTCATCTGCGTAAAGGGCAGGAACTTTGACGGCCACACCGCCGCCGAGGAAATGCTTGAAAAGGGTGCAATGTGCGTTATTGCCGACCACGATTTAGGTTTAAGAAAACAGATCGTCGTAAGCGACACAAGAAAGGTCTACGGTCTGCTGTGCGCCGCATGGTTTGACCACCCCGAACGTTTCCTTAAGCTTATCGGCGTAACGGGCACAAACGGCAAGACTACCGTTGCCACCCTCATTAAGGACGTCCTCTCCGACAACGGAAAAAAGGTAGGCTTTATCGGAACGACAGGCGTGCTCATAAAAGGCAAGCCCATCGACTCCGACCAGTCCACACCTACGACTCCCCGTGTTTTTGAGCTGTACAGAATTTTTTACGATATGGTCAAGAAGGGCTGTGACACGGTGGTAATGGAGGTTTCCTCCTTTGCCCTTGAGCAGAACAGAATAGGCCCTGCAATGTTTGAGGTTGGTATCTTCACAAACCTCTCCCAGGACCACCTTGACTACCACGAAACAATGGACGCTTACTTTGACGCAAAGAAGAAGCTTTTCACCGACCACTGCAAGACTGCCGTCGTAAACATCGACGACGACTACGGTCTGAAGCTGTGGGAGGCTATCGGCGAAAACGGCTGTGAGCGTATCTCCTTCGGTCTTTCCTCACACGCAAACGTTCAGACGGACAACATCCGCCTTACGGAAACAGGCTCAAAATTCTGGATCTCCGTCAGCAACAAGAGCTTCCCCGTAAGCCTTAATATGATAGGAAAATACAACATCTCCAATGCCGCTGCCGCAATTATTGCCTGCTTAAAATTCAACGTTGGCATTAAAAGCATCATCACCTCTCTTGCAAAATGCAAGGGCGTAAGGGGCAGATGCGAGATTTTAAGCTCTGATAAGGGCTTCCTTGTTGTGTGCGACTATGCCCACAGCCCCGACGCACTTGAAAATATGCTCCCCGGAATACGTGCTCACACAAGAGGCAGGCTCATCTGTCTTTTCGGCTGCGGCGGCGACCGTGACAGAACAAAGCGTCCCCTTATGGCACAGGCGGCTGAAAAACACGCCGATATGCTTGTTCTCACCTCCGACAACCCACGCAGCGAGGACCCCGAAGCTATCATAAACGAAATCGCAACGGGTCTTTCGGGAACAAAGCCCTGTATGAGAATTACCGACCGCAAATCCGCTATCAGACGTGCAATTATGATCGCCGAAAGAGGCGACACCGTCGTTCTCGCAGGCAAGGGCCACGAGGATTATCAGATACTTGCAGACGATGTGCATATCCATTTTGACGAGCGTGAAATCGTGGACGAGATAATGCACAACTACAAAAGAGTGCCCTTTAAAGAAAACGTAAACGAGCCTCTTACCGTAAACGAGATATGCGACGCTGTAGGCGGCAAACCCGTAGGCTTACGCAGTCTTACAGCTAAAATAAACGCCTCCGATATTTTCTCCGACACAAGAAACGTGAAGAAAAACGGTATGTTCATCGCCCTTAAAGGCAAGAACTTCGACGGCCACGACTTCGCAAAGCAGGCCGTAAAGGAAGGCGCTCTCTTTGCCCTCACCGAACACGACATCGACGGAACTACCCCCTGCATTATCGTAAAGAACACACGCAGGGCGCTCCTTGACCTTGCAAGATATTTCCGTATGAAGTTCAATCCAATCGTCGTAGGCATTACGGGCAGCGTCGGCAAGACCACCACAAAGAATATGGTTGCCCTTGCTCTTTCCGCAACTCAGGCGGTGCTTAGAACAGAGGGCAACTTCAACAACGAGATAGGTCTGCCCTTTACCCTGTTCAGAATGAATTCCACCTGCACAGCGGCAGTTATTGAAATGGGAATGTCCGACTTCGGCGAGATAGAACGTCTTTCCAAGACCGCACGCCCCAACATCTGTCTTATCACAAACATCGGCGACTCCCATATTGAAAACCTCGGCTCCCGTGAGGGAATTTTACAGGCTAAATGTGAAATCATCAGAGGTGCGGAAAAAGGCTCACCCCTTGTTTTAAACGGTGACGACGACCTGCTCAGAGGTCTTATCGAGGATTTCGGTCAGCACCAGAAGATCGTAAGCTACGGCATTGAAAATACCGACTGCGACTTCCTTGCCGAGGACATTCGTGTCTTTGACGACCGTATGTATTTCAACGTAAGACACAAGGGCGAGATCATCACCGACGTTGCACTTTTCTGTATCGGCAGACATAACATCTACAACGCCCTTGCGGCAATAGCCGTTGCGGTTACGGCAGGTGCAGACCCTGTTTCCGCTGCGGAAATGCTCAGCGCCTTCCGTGGAGAAGGTCTTCGTCAGAACATAGAAAAGAAGGGTCAGCAGACAGTCATCACCGACTGTTACAATGCGTCCCCCACATCAATGAAGGCGGCAATTGATATGCTCTGCGATATGAAGCCCGAAACAGGCGGCAGAAGAGTTGCCGTACTGGGTGATATGCTTGAGCTGGGCGAAAAATCCGCCGACTATCACCGTGAGATAGGTGAATACCTTGTCACAAAGGGAGTTGATCTGCTGGTATGCTACGGCAGCGAGTCGAAAAACATCGCCGCACGTGCCGAGGAAATGGGACTCCACTCAGGTTATTCCGCAGAAAAGAAAACCGTGCTCAACTTCCTTAAGTTTAAGCTTAAACCAAATGATGTCGTGCTTTTCAAGGCAAGCAGAGGCATACACCTTGAAGAAATTATCGACGAATTCTATAAAGACTGTTAATCAGGAGAGATTTCTATGCCATTCTGGATAAATATTGTCACGGCGCTCACCGCCTTTGCAATAGCCGCAGTTACGGGACTTTTTCTCATACCGCTGCTTAAAAAGATACATTTCGGTCAGACTATATACGAGGACGGTCCTGCCTGGCACAAAAGCAAGCAGGGCACACCCATTATGGGCGGCTTTATGTTCATTCTCGGCTCTGCCGTTGCCATCACCCTGGGCTGCGGTTTATACCGTATGAACTCACAGACCGCCGCTATCCCCGACAACACAGGCCTTTACAAGCTTATTGCAGGCTACGTGTTTGCACTTTTAAACACCGTCATCGGCTTTATGGACGACTACATCAAGGCTGTGAAAAAGCAGAACTTAGGTCTGAGAGCGTGGCAGAAAATGGTGCTCCAGTTTATCTTTTCAAGTGCGTTCCTTGTGGTGCTCTATATGCTTGGGGACGTTAAAACCACCCTTAATTTCTACTGGTTTGAGCTTGACATCGGCATTTTCTATTATCCCTTCATACTGCTTGTTATCGTGTTCCTTACAAATGCCGTAAACCTCACGGACGGTATCGACGGCTTATGCGGCTCGGTAACGGTGGTTTCGATGCTTTCCTTTGTAATGCTCTGCTCTGCAATGGGACTGTGGGAATATTCCATTTTCTCAATGGCAGTTGCGGGGGGCTGTTTAGGCTTCCTTGTGTGGAATTTACATCCCGCAAAGGTGTTTATGGGCGACACAGGCTCAATGTTTTTAGGCGGTGCGGTAGTTGCGATCGGTATCGTCACAAGACAGCACCTGCTCCTTGCGATTATTGCCATAGTTTACATCTGCGAGGCGCTTTCCGTAGTTATCCAGGTGCTTTACTTCAAGGCAACAAAGGGCAAGCGTATCTTTAAAATGACACCTATCCACCACCATTTTGAGCTTTGCGATTTCAGCGAGTACAAAATCGTGATAACATTTTCACTTGCCGCACTTGCGGCAGGCATTATTGCAAATTTAATCTATTCTTTAGCATAAACCTACACAGCATAAAACATAAAAAGGAGGAATTCGGATGCCAGGTGCGTCACAGGCTCTGCCTGACAAGAATGCGGACACACGCCGCCGCAGAATAAAAAACACGAAAAAAAATCCCGATAACGCAACGGGCGAAAAAATCGTCACAGGCGCAATGGACCTCCCCTTTTTCCTTATAATAATGGTACTGCTTGTAATGGGCATCATAATGATGTTTTCGGCAGGCTACGTATGGGCGATCGCCGAGGGCGAGGAGGGCACATACTATGTGAAGCGTCAGTTCGGAATGGCGCTTGTGGGACTGGTGGGAATGTTCATCGTGTCCTTTATCGACTATCATCTTTACCGTAAGCCTATCATCGTTTTCGGACTTTACGGCTTCTCGGTGCTGCTGCTTATACTCTGCCGTGTGGGACCCTTTACCGACCCTCACAACAACTCATGGCGCTGGATAAAAATTGCCGACGGTCTTCCCTCCTTCCAGCCATCGGAAATTATGAAGCTGTCAATCATTATCCTTTTCGCCTACCTTATTTCAATAAACTACTCACGCCTTAAATATTTTAAATACGGTATCGTTCCCTTTGCCGCATTTCTTGCGGTGGTAGTGGGACTTATGGCGCTCCAGCCGCACTTTTCGGGTACAATCATCATCTGTGCCATCGGACTTGTAATGATGTTCGTAGGCGGCTCAAACGTAAAGCACCTTGCTGTTTTAGGCGTGGTGGGCGTGCTTGCGATTATCGGCATAATTATGCTGCTTATTCAGGTAAGAGGTCTTACCTATATTGAAACGAGAATGGTTGCGTGGCTCGACCCCTTCAACGAAGAAGCCGCCGACCAGACGTGGCAGACGAGAAACTCCCTTATTGCCATAGGCTCAGGCGGTTTATTCGGACTGGGACTTGGAAACTCACGACAGAAATTCCTCTACCTGCCCGAATCGAAAAACGACTTTGTATTTGCAATCGTCTGCGAGGAGCTTGGATTTGTGGGAGCGCTTATGGTAATCATCCTGTTCCTGCTTTTCATTATAAGAGGCTTCTTTATTGCCGCAAAAGCACCCGACAAGTTCGGTATGATGCTTGCGGTGGGACTTACGGTGCAGATAGGTATGCAGGCACTTCTCAACATTGCCGTTGTTACCAGTACCATCCCCTGCACAGGCGTATCCCTGCCGTTTTTCAGCTACGGCGGTACGGCTCTCATAATGCAGCTTGTACAGATGGGCATTGTCCTTAACATCTCACGCAAATCCATTATCAAAAATTAACGGAGGTCTTTCCATTGCTTAAGGTTTTACTTGCAGGCGGCGGTACGGCAGGTCACATCAACCCTGCCCTCGCCATTGCTTCAATCATAAAGGATCACTATCCCGACGCGGAATTTCTCTTTGCGGGCACTCCCAACGGTATGGAGTCAAAGCTTATCCCCAAAGCAGGCTACAATTTTGCGCCTATAAAGATAAGCGGCTTCCAGCGTAAGCTTACGCCGAGAAATATTATCCGCAACGTTAAAACGGTTGCCTATCTTACAACCGCAGGCCACCGTGCAAAGCAGATAATCACCGAATTCAAGCCCGACATTGTTATCGGTACGGGCGGCTATGTAAGCGGTCCTGTTGTTTTAAAGGCGGCTCAGATGGGCATTAAGACCGCTATCCACGAACAGAACGCTTTCCCCGGTATGACAACGAAAATGCTCTCCAAAAAGGTTGACGCTGTAATGCTCACCGTTGAGGAAGCAATGAAATTTCTCGACAGCGGCATAAACTACACCGTGACGGGTCTGCCTGTAAGAAAGGGCTTTTCCTCCATGGACCGTGCCGCAGCAAAGCGTGAGCTTGGTATCCCAGAAGATGAGATATGTATTCTTTCAACAGGGGGAAGTCTTGGTGCGGAGCGTGTAAACAACACCGTTGCCGAGCTTATGGAGTGGGAGTTCAAAAACGACATCCCCGTTACCCATATCCACAGCTACGGCAGCATCTACAAGGAGTCCTTCATTGAAGACATAAGGGCAAGGGGCGTTGAATACGGCGAAAACCGGCGTATCCGACCCAACGAGTACATACACAATATGTCCGTATGTATGGCGGCGGCTGATTTAGTCATAAGCCGTTCGGGCGCAAACGCTCTCTCCGAGCTTGAAGCAATGGGCAGAGCTTCTATCCTTATCCCGTCGCCAAACGTTGCAGGCAACCACCAGTACCACAACGCAATGGTGCTTGGCAAGGCAGGTGCGGCGGTAGTCCTTGAAGAAAAGGACCTCAGCGGCAAGGTGCTTATTGAAAATGTAGAGAAGCTTTACAGCGACAGGGCAAAGCTTGAAGAATTCTCAAAGCGTGCCGCTTCACTTTATGTAAGCGATACCCCCGACAGGGTCTTTGAGGTAATAGACAATCTTTTGAAGAAGTAATCACCCCTTTTCCTTTTCCGCATATTATGAACAAAAAGCGGAAAAGGAGAGCTTTTTATGCAGAAGCTTATTATAAACGGCGGCAGACGGCTCAACGGTGAGATAACCGTTCAGGGCGCAAAGAATGCGGTGCTTCCCGTAATGGCGGCGGCGATACTCTGCGACGGCAGGGTCACTCTGAGGAACTGTCCCCGTATCACGGACACCTACTGTGCTTTAAGAATACTTAAAAGCCTCGGCTGCGGCGGCAGATTTACGGATAAAAACACCGTCGTCATCGACAGCGGAGGACTTGCTTCAAGTGAGATCTCCGACGAGCTTATGCGTGAAATGCGCTCCTCGGTTTTCTTTATGGGTGCTCTCACGGGGCGGACAGGACAGTGCAGGATCTCACTCCCCGGGGGCTGTGACATCGGACAGCGGCCTGTGGATATACATATTGCGGCACTGAAAAAAATGGGCGTCACCGTAACGGAGGACCACGGCAGTTTAAACTGCTTCTGCGACGGAAGATTGAAGGGTGCGGAAATCGCCCTCTCCTTCCCATCGGTAGGCGCTACGGAAAATGTTATCCTTGCCGCAGTTACGGCAAAGGGTACTACCGAGCTTACAAATGCCGCAAGAGAGCCTGAAATAGCCGACCTTGCGGAATTCCTGAACAGGTGCGGTGCCGACATAAAGGGCGCAGGCACAAGCAGTATCACCATTCACGGCAGAGAAAAGCTTCACGGCTGTGAATATGAAATTATGCCCGACAGAATATGCACCGCTACATATTTAGCCTGTACGGCGGCGGCAGGGGGAGAGATACTTGTAAAAGGGTGCGTCCCCGAACATATCCGTCCCGTCAGCAGCGTTTTTGAGCAGATGGGCTGTTCCGTCTATACCTGCGCCGACAGGATTTATTTAAGCTCGCAAAAGCCCCTTAAAGCGGCGGATATAGTGCGGACGATGGTTTATCCCGGATTTCCCACCGACTGTCAGGCTTTTGTGATGGCGGCTCTTTGCAAAGCGGAGGGCACGTCGGTTTTCGTGGAGAATATCTTTGAAAACCGCTATCACCACGCCGCCGAGCTTAAACGTATGGGTGCCGACATAAGGGTCGAGGGCAAGGTCGCCGTGGTAAGAGGCGTGAAAAGGCTTTACGGCGCAAAAACAGCCGCTTCCGATTTAAGAGGCGGAGCAGGACTTGTGACAGCCGCACTTTCGGCAGAGGGCACAAGCGAAATTTCAAACATACACTTTATCGACAGGGGCTACGAGGACATCGAAACCGTCCTGACCTCTGTGGGTGCGGATATAAAAAGAGTATAGGAGGCTGCCCCTGTGGGCTTAAGCTATGGAATCAAAAAAAAGACGCAACGGCAATTATTCCATTTATTATAGTATGGTTGCCCTGGTGGTGCTGGTAATTTTCGTGATACTTTCCACCACCGTATTTTTTAAAATTGAAACTGTCACCATAACAGGCAGCTCTGTTTATACGACAGATGAAATAATTGCCGCTTCGGGCATATCGGGGGGCGACAATTTAATCAGGACACATATGGGCAAGGCTTCGGAAAAAATCGTGAAGCAGCTTGTTTACATAGAAACCGCCGAGCTGGAAAGAGCATTTCCGTCGGGTGTAAAAATCCACATCACCCCCTGCGTTGAAACAGCCAGCGCAGAGTACGACGGGAAATTCTGCATTTTAAGCCAGAGCGGAAAGATACTTGACATAAAGGATGAGCCTGTGCCCGAAACCATCACCATCTACGGCGCACAGCCCCCTGCCGTTACCGATATTTTTGAGGAGGAAACGGAAGAAACCGCCGCTTCGGGCGAGTCTGTGACCTCGGCGGTGACTCAGACGCAGGAGGAGGAAGCTCCCGAAGCTCTCCCCCCTGCCGTTATCGGAGAAAAATTCGCCTGCGCACAGGAGCACAGGACCGACGTTTTCTACCTTCTCCTTGAAACTGCCGCAAACGCTTTCGGCGGCAAGGCAAACTTTTTCGATATGACCGACTATTTAAACATCAGCTGTCTTTATGATGACCGTATAACCGTGGAATTCGGTGCGATTTCCGAGTTTGACTACAAGATAAAGTTTGCGGATAACATCATCACCACAAAAATCGGTCCCGAAACGGAGGGTACGCTGAAAATGCTGTCCTCAGGCGGTGTTTCCTTCATCGACAAGGCGGGTCTTGAACAGAACGAGATAGTTTATCAGAATAACGTGAACCCTGTGGTTTCAGAGGAGGAATTGTCGGAAACAGACGGCTCCGAAGCTTCTTCGGAAACCTCTCAGGTCATAAACTTTGAATAAAAAATGGAAATTTTTAAAAATTTAGTCTTTTTTTTATAAACCACTTGCAATAGTTTTGATTTTGTGATAGAATTATAGTTGTATATTAGTGTGATAATTAATTTTTATTTATACAGGAGGACTTTAAAATGGGCGGATTTATGCTTGATAATGATAACGATCAGGTATTTTCAGATATTACTATTAAGGTTGTAGGTGTCGGCGGCGGCGGCGGCAACGCTCTTAACTGCATGGTAACAGCAGGTATCAAGGACGTTGAGTACATAGCTGTAAATACCGATGCTGCGGCTCTCCGTTCATCCAAGGCTGCACAGAAGGTCCAGATCGGCGAAAAGCTTACAAGAGGCCGCGGTGCAGGCAACAAGCCTGAGGTGGGCGAACGTTCCGCACAGGAAAACAAGGAAGAGATCGCTGCTGCTCTCAAGGGTGCGCAGATGGTTTTCGTTGCAGCAGGTATGGGCGGCGGCACAGGTACAGGTGCGGCTCCCGTTGTTGCGGAAATCGCTCAGGAAATGGACATCCTTACAGTTGCAGTTGTTACAAAGCCTTTCAACTTTGAGCAGAAGGCTAAGATGATACAGGCTGAAAAGGGTATCGAAGAGCTTAAAAAGCACGTTGACTCCCTTATCGTTATCCCTAACGAAAAGCTTCTCGTAGGCTCTGAAAAGCCTCTTACAATGAAGGAATCCTTTGCAATGGCTGACGACATCCTAAAGACAGGCGTAAAGTCCATCGCAGAGCTTATTACAGTTGACGGTATGATCAACCTCGACTTTGCCGACGTTGAAACCACAATGAAGAGCGCAGGCTATGCTCATATGGCTATCGGCCACGGCTCAGGCAAGGACAAGGCTCAGGAAGCTGCAAACGCTGTTATCACCAGCCCGCTTCTTGAAACATCCATCAGCGGCGCTACACGTCTTCTCGTTAACATCGTTATGTCTGAAGACATCCTCGCTCAGGACGTTGATATGGCTACAAAGCTCATTTCCGACGCTGCTGATCCAAACGTAAGTATGATCTTCGGTACATCCTTCGATGAAACAATGCAGGATGAGATGAGCATCACAGTTATCGCTGCAGGCTTCGTAGGTATGGACGACAACAACACTGTTGAAGAAGCTCCCGTTGAAGCTGCTCCCGTTCAGCAGGCTGCACAGCCGCAGAACAACGCTATCGACGATTACACATCCCTCCTGGAAATCTTCGGCAGATAATTTACAACTTGATCAATGGGGCACATCGTTTATGCGGTGTGCCTTTTTATTTGTCATAATACTGTAACCACTAAAGCTTTGACAAAGCACGGGATATATGTTATAATAAAATGTAATGCAAAAATCAGTATCATCCCAAGAGGTGATGAAGAAAATGAATATATTGAAGGATAATATCAAAGTAATAATCGTGGGACTGATAGCCCTTGTCATTATTATAACGGGTGCTATCGCCCTGAGCCTTGCCTTCGGCGGTCAGTCTTACAGAAGAATAACCGTAAACGACATCCACGGCAGCGTTGTGGTGCTGAGAGATGTGCGGCAGTTCAATATGACAAAGAAAACCGTTATCGAAAGCGGCGACATTATAAATACGGACGAAACCAGCAGCGTAAGAGTACAGCTTGATTACGGCAAATATATCGTGGTTGAGCCGAATTCCGCAGTTTACGTCTACTATACGGGGCTTACCGACAGCGGCGAGATTTCCGTAAACGTTGCAAGAGGCGCTGTTACCTGCCAGATAAACAACCCCCTTAAAAAGGACGAGATATTCGTGGTAAAGACCCCCAATACAGCCGTTCACGTCAGGGGCACCGTGTTCCGCACGGAGTTTGAGATGATGGAAGAGTATATGGGCTACAAGGATGTTATGGTAACAAACGTCCAGAACTTTGAAGGCTCGGTAATGCTCCAGCTTTACGGCACGGACAGCGAAAAGGTGGAAAACCCCATGCTGCTTACGGAAAGAACCTCCGCACAGCTTATTTCCTGCAAGGAATTTGCACAGTACGGATATTTAAACTATGACACGGATATGTACTCTATGGACGAAATTTCCCTGATGGAGCTTATCCGTATCAGCGGCGAAAAGCCCATTGCGTACAGCCTTGATGAGCTTGACGCAGCCCTGCGCTCCATACGCAACAGAAAGGCGGCGGAGTCCGCTTCTGCGGCAATGACTACCCTGCCATCGGAAACTACCGCCGAGATAACCTATAAAACCTCCGCAGTTACAACTGCTCCCCCTCCGCCCCCTGAGCAATCACAGACTGTTTCAATTTCCTCTCCCCCTGCGGAAACAGAGCAGACCACTGCGGAAACCACAACAAATACCCTGGCTACCACCCGTCCCACACATATCTATACGATTTATGAAGGGCCGAAATGGTGGGAAATGCCTAACGAAAATCCGAATTACAACGAGGACGACTTTGACGACGGCGGCGTTTTCAATTATGAGCCTGTTACTGTCACGGCTGCTCCGTAATACGAAAGGATGGATCAAACAGAATGAAGAAATTAAACATTCCCCTGCTCCCCGTCATAAGCGGCACACTTGCGCTGGTGGCTGTGATCGCAGTAATCGTGATAGTGCTGGGCGCAGGAAGCGGTGCGGGACTTTACATAACCTCCGCATCGGGAAGCGTAAGCATAACAAACTCCGACAGCAGCGTTACGGACTCTTCTTCGGGGGAGGCTCTTCAGATGGGCGACATCATCACCGTCGGAAGCAATTCCTCCTGCGTGCTTACGTATAAAAGCAGCAAAAATTCCGAAAATAACTACATATCCGTAGGCCCTGACTCACAGATCGTCATAAACAGCAAGTTCAGCGGCAAGGAAGACGGCGAGCTTTTCCTCTATCGGGGCTCTCTTATGTGCAGCCTTGCAGGCAGCGACAAGGCAAGATTTTTCGTGAGAACTGCCGACTCAATGGTTTACCCTGAGGGTACTGTTTCAAAAATCAGATACTCCACCGAGGGCTTTGAAGCTTACACAGACGTTCACACATTTATGGGAAATTCACGTATCCAGCTTTACGACTCTCTGGGAAACACCGTAAACGAGCCTGAATACCTTGTTGAAAAGCGTGCGGGACGTGTTACAACAAACGACCTGGGACCTGAATTTTCATATTTAAACATTGAGTTTGCATTAAGCGAGCTTACTGCGGCTGACCTTAAGGAGCTTATCACTATCTGCAACCTTGTGGAAGGCTTCCCCTACACTCTCGAAGAGCTTAAAGCGGCTTACGACGCAAAGGCAGGCACCGAGGAACAGGTTACAACAATTCCTTCCGATACCTCCGCTGAGATTCAGACAGCCGCACCTATCACTACTACCGTTCCTTCCGAAACCTCCGAAACCAAGGCGGCAACAACGGGTCCTGCAATTACTGCACGTCCCCAGACAACCACCGCCGCACAGACAGCTGCACAGACTACCACAAAGGCTCCTGCCCCTGCTGAAACCACAACCACCGCTTCAAGAACAAGCACAGGCGAGACCTTCGTTGTTGTGGTAATCATAGGCGACGAGGAAACTATTCAGGAAGTAGCCTACGGCGAGGACGCTGAACAGCCTGAGGACCCTGTTATCGAGGGCAAACGCTTCATCGGCTGGGACAAATCCTTTAAAAATATCACCGCAGATACAACCATCACCGCTATGTTTGAGGACGACAGCACCGTTACAACAAGCGTCTCAGCCACAGAGACCACAGCTGTTTCCAGCGAGGAGATTTTCCACACAGTAACAATCGTTATCCTCGACAAGCAGACCCAGATTCAGGTCAAGCACGGCGAATCCGCAAACCTCCCCACAACCGTCGAAATTGAAGGCTACGACTTCCTCGGCTGGGACAAGGATTTCACCTGCATAACAGAATCCACCACCATCACCGCTATCCTTAAAGAACAGAGCAATGTGGTAACCGTAATCTTCTCCATCAGCGGACTTGAATATCCGCAGACCATCGAAAGAGGCGGCACAGCCGTACCTCCGTTTATCCCCGAATTCGATTTAAGCGGACGTCCGTTTATCGGCTGGGACAAATCCCTCGTAAACATCACCGAGGATACAACAATCACCGCCCTCTTCGGTCAGGAGGAATACACCGTAACATTTATAATCGACGGCGTTGAATATCAAGTTAAGGTAAAAAGCGGAGAGGACGCAGTTCCGCCGTTTATCCCCGAATTTGACAGCAAGGGCAGAACATTTATCGGCTGGGACGGAAGCTTCCTTGCAGTAACCTCAGACCTCATTATTACAGCAATATTTATCTGATAAAAGGAGATTTTAAAAATGATCAAATTCAAGAAAACAGCGCTTGCACTTTGTGCGGCAGTAACAGCTTTTACAATGCTTGCAGGCTGTAAGGGCGAATCAACAGTCGGCGAAAGCGCAGGCACAGACGCAAACACAAATGCACCCGTTGCCGAAGAGGGCGTTATCAGAAACTTTGAAATGCCTGAGATCGGCGAAAAAATCGCAGTTATCACAGTTAAGGACTACGGCGAGATCAAAATCAAGCTTTTCCCCGACGCAGCGGAAAAGGGCGTTGAAAACTTCGTGGGACTTGCAGAAATGGGCTACTATGACGAGCTTATTTTCCACAGAATTATCCCAAGCTTTATGAATCAGGGCGGCGACCCGATGGGTATCGGCATCGGCGGCAAGAGCATCTGGGGCGACAGCTTCGACGGCGGAATTCCTGAGGGACTCTACCACTTCAGCGGCGCTGTTGCATACGCAAACTCAGGCTCCACCGCAACAAACGGCAGCCAGTTCTACATCGTAAACACCGCAGACGGCGAATACAGCCTCGGCGGTACTTACCTTCCCGACGGCTCCATCCACTACTACACAAGCTTCGAGGAAGCAGGTATGACACAGCCTGCAAACGTACAGGAGATGTACAAGGAAAAGGGCGGTACGCCAAGCCTTGACGGCGGTTACACCGTATTCGGTCAGGTATTCGAGGGTATGGACGTTGTAAGAGCAATGGCTCAGGTCCAGACCGACGCAAACGACAAGCCTCTCACACAGGTACAGATGGAATCCGTAAAAATCGTTGAATACACAGGTGAATAATAAACAAAAACGGCAGGTATCCCCTGTCGTTTTTTGTAACAAAAAAATCTGAAAAAGTTTTAAAAAATGCTTGACAAACCCTTTGCAAGGTGATATAATATTAAAGTACTCTTGATGAAGACAAAATATTATATCGCGGAGTGGAGCAGCTCGGTAGCTCGTCGGGCTCATAACCCGAAGGTCGTTGGTTCAAATCCAGCCTCCGCAACCAAAGAAAAGCCCGTAAACACAGCGTTTGCGGGCTTTGTTATTTTTCTTGAACATTGCAGAAAGCGTGAAATGTTCAACTTTTGTTCAAGTCAGGACATAAAAAGGCACTGTAAACAGGGTAAGTCACATCATGTGACCTGCTCTGTTTTTTGTTTTATACGGCATTTTTCCTATCATCTTTCGGCTTTGGAGTAAGTATGTTGTCTATTGCTTCAGTTGCCGCTTCATCGGCTGACTTGATCTGATGCAGGTATGTATTGTATATAGTCGAAGCCTGAGCGTGTCCCGTTCTGGCCTGAACCGTCTTTATAGAAACACCTGAGTAAATCTGAATAGTTGCAAATGTATGTCTCAGGCTGTGAGGGTGTATTTTCTTCAAACCGTTCTTTTCGGTAAACTTGTTGAGCCATCGGTTTATAGTATCAGGATTGAGAGGCTTACCCGGTGAATTATCCATATTTACAAAAATTCTGCCTGATTCCGTCCATTCCGAGCCGTATTCTTCCCTTGCGTTGTCGTAAAAACGCTTGTACTCGTCAAGCACATCAATAACGATCTGAGGAACTTTAAGCGGTCTTTCACTGCTGCCGTTCTTTGTGGGAACGGTGGTAACGCCGTTTTTACGCTGATACTGTGAAGCCCTGAGAATGTTTATAATGTTCTTTTCCCTGTCAATGTCCCTCCACTCCAGACCGCACAGCTCCCCACGCCTTACGCCTGTGTATATAAGCAGCATAAGAGCCGTTTTAATGCGAAGATCTTCTTCATTGAGAAGCTTCTCAACAAACAGTCGTGCCTCGTTATCGTCAAGGAAATCTGCTTGTGTACGTCTTACTTTCGGCGTGTCCATGTGCTCAGAAGCAACATTAAAGGGTATGAGCCGTTCTTTTTTAGCCGCACCGAGAATACAGGAAATAAGCCTGTGATGATGGAGTATCGTCTTGTCACTCAATCCCTCACTGCTTATATTAAGCTTAAAAAGGTCCTCTGTTTTGCAGTTGAATGCACCTGCAAGCTGCTGAGCCTTTTCAATGGAGATATGCCGACCGTTGCAAACAGCACTTACAGTTGAAGCCGCCACACCCGAAAGACGTGACACAGCGGCGTATGATAGCTTTTTCTTGCTGAGCAGGTCACTGAAAGCCTTATCCTCTGCATAACCGCACTGTTTTACTCCTGCTTCTCCGAGATTTTTCTCCAGCTCTCTTATGTGACGTGCTTCAAGCTTTGACAGGCGGATATGCCCTATCCCCTGATTTATACGTTTGAGAAGGTCCTCATAGCGTTCTTTTGTTTTTACTGCTATATTTGCGTTCCTGAGCCATTCCTCGGAATACTGCGCAAAGGTTGTATTGCCGTCAAAGGCAATCAGACCCTTTTTGACCTGCTCCTCAAAGATAGCGGCGGTCTTTTGCAGTTCCTTTTCGATTTTCTTCTGAGAGGTCATATTTGCAGGCGGTTTCCAGGTCTTTGATTTTACCTTCTGCTTTCCGTTGCCGTCCTCATCAACATACACACGGATAAGATAGGACACAGAGCCGTCTTTATTCGTTCTGGGGGTTATGTTGGCCATCTTCGGAGACCTCCTTACAATGCTCCATATACATCAAATACAGCATATTTGACATTTGATTGCATTTTTCTGTAATTATGTTGTTTTCATAATGTCGAAAAACCGTTTCAAGTGCTTTCTTTGCCTTATACATACAAAAATCGTTGTTTTCTTCATTTTGCTCATTGTACTTAGCAAGACAAGCAGATAATAAATGAGTTTTTATATGCTCTGGATCTGAAACAAAAACTTGCATATTCTTTTTTTCTGTCATATCCTTTAAAAATTCGTCAAAAACCTCATTCACAACGGTTTCTTCTTCTCCAAATGCATAAGCATTATAAATTATTCTTTTTAAATTGTCAAGAAAAGGTATTATTTCATACATTAAAAGAACATCAGATAATATATCGTCATATTGCAATTGTTTTATATATCTGATTTGCTCAATAACTTCATTATCAAATCCCAATTCAGATTGTATGCTTATATTTTGCGATTCAACACCTCGCAATAAATAGTCACACGATACATCAAAAAAGTTCGATATTTTCACTAAAACCTCTATGTCGGGTTTTCGGTCACCGTGTTCATAGTAACCTATTGACGCCGTAGAAACTTCCAGTGCAGCCGCAAGAGCTTTTCTTGACAAACCTTTTTTTATTCTCAATTCTTTCAATTTAGCAGAAAACATTTTACCAGTGCTATTCATTTGTTTTTCACACTCCATTACACAACGCACGAGATACATATTTGTTGTTTTTGCTATCATCTTTGCAACAAGCTGTTGACACGCAACAAATGTTGTGATATAATGTTCGTAAGAAAACACTTGTTGTTATCTTCATATTACCATACATCAACAACAAAATCAATAGGTAAATTATATTTTTAGAAAGGTTGTGAAAAAATGAACGGAACAGAAGTAAAAGAAAAAATCAAGTCAGCAGGCTTTTTCTGTTGGCAGGTAGCAAGTGAATGGGGTATAACGGACGGGAATTTCTCCCGAAAGCTCCGCAAGCCGTTTACAGATGAAGAGGTCAGCAAACTTAATGACATTCTTGCAAAGCTTAAAAAGGAAAGAGAGGAACAGGCAGTATGACCAGCACAGCCCAGACAATCAACCGCATAGAAGTAAACCGCCGTATTCCGAGAATGATACCCCTTAAAGAAGCCGCAAAGGAAACAGGGCTTTCGGAGCGTTTTCTCCGCAATGCCTTTGTTACGGGCGAGCTTGTAGGCATAAGAAGCGGTGGAAACAGCAAAAACGGGAAGATACTGCTTAACTTTGACAAGCTTATAGACTATCTCAACGTACATACCGAGCAGACAGAAGAACAGCCCGTTTCCAACGGTGCAATACGTCCCGTAAGATTATGAAGCATAAAAAAGAACGCCTTCTGCTGAAGCTTTGGCGAGTCACAGCAGAAAGCGTATAAGTAAATATGAAAACTATTCACCTGCTCCGATTATAGCACACTTTCAGAGCAGGTGCAAGTATCGGAGGTAAAAAATTATGTTACAGAACAATTATACAGATACAATTCAGATCGAATTACCCGACAATCTTTTAGCACCCGACCACAGCGGAACAGTTGTAAAAATTAATCTCGATCTGAGCAGGTCGGAGCTGGATCAGATTAAAACCGCTTTGTCAAACGGCAGGAGAACAGCGGAACACCGCCTTGAACGTACAAAGGATATTATTAAACGTCACTGTACGGGTACTGATATAAACAATATCAATTCCGCTATTTACAAGACAGAGAAATGCAAACCGCAGACGATTTACCCTCTGGAGCTTCTTTCATCAGAGCTTGAAGCCGTTCTGTACTGCCTTGAACATTCCAAAGGCAGTAAGAGCAAGGAAACGCAGAAGCTTATAGCAGAACTTAAAATTGCCCTCGGATAAGGGGTGCGTACAACATGACCTGCAGGCAGAAAACAACATCGGGGGCGGTTTGCGAAATAGAAATTTACACCGTGCCCGAAAACACACGCAGTATCAGAAACAGCGAGCCCAAAACCGAAAACGTCCGCACTCCCGAAGAAAAGCAGCGTTACAACCGCCGCAAATCCGAAAAGCATTTTATACGTCTTATAAATGCCAATTTCACAAGCGGCGGATATTATGTTACCCTTACATACGACAATGAGCACCTGCCCGAAAGCTATTCAGAAGCATTAAAATGCATAGACAACTACACAAGGCGGCTGAAATATTCAAACCCCAATGCCCGTATTATTTCCGTTACGGGTTACGGCGTTTCATCGGGACGACTGCATCATCATTTAATCATAGAGAATGTGTCGGAAGCAGACATATTAAACAAATGGAGCTGCGGAACTGTATCAAAAGCGGAACAGCTCAGAAAGCACAACTATTACAACGGCACAGACCACGGCGAGGACTTCACAGCTCTCGCCGTATATCTTCATAAACACGCTCCTGCTGAATACAAGGGCAAGCGCTGGAAGCAGACCAAAAGCATTTTACAGCCCGTTACGGAGAAAAAGGAAGTTAAAAGGGCTTACAGCCCAGACCGTCCGCCGAAAGCTCCGAAGGGGTATGTTTTTATTGAAGCAAAAACAAGCGAGTATTATAAAAGCAGCTATATTTATTTCAAGTATGTCCGTCAGGTAACAAATCCGCTGAACATACAGCCTATATTCTCAAATCACAGAGCAGGTACATCGGCAAGGCTATAACGGCCTGCCGAAAAAATTTACTATCGCCTGCTCTTTTAGATACTCGAATTTACGGCACGTTTTACAACGAAAGCATTGAAATTTGAATTATAAGCAAATTTAATCATTTTTATGTAGAAAATTGCTTATTTTTATGTGTTTTTAAGCGTTTTTCAAGCATTTTTTGCCGTTTTTTATAGCAATAAAAATTAAATCTGAGCAGGTCTGTATGTATTTGAGGAAGAAATCGGAAATATATTCCCGTGACCTGCAAACGCCGTGTTTTCCGTGCTTTACTCCCCCGACTCCTGACAAAAACGGTTTTATTTTCATTCCACACCTACTCCTGCTCTCTGTAAATAAAAAATTCCCAAAATGGGATTTTGAAAAATTTCAATTTGTTGTGAAACAAGGGGGAAATATGCCTTTATGACCAATGAACAGCTCGCAGTTTTCATTCAGCAAGGGGGAAACGATGAACTTATACCGATTTTATGGGAAAGAGTCCGTAAGCTCTTTTATATACTCTCTGAGAGGTATTTTAAAGCCTACGGGGAATCGCTGACACATTACGGAGTTACGTCCTCAGACCTTAAACAGGAAAGCTACAAAGCATTTTTAAAAGCAGTCGAGGGCTTTAAGCCTGATAAAAGCTATAAGTTTACCTCTTATCTGCATTATCCTTTGAAAAATGCCTTCCGAAACCTGTTAAGCTCCGACCTGCTCAACAGTGCAGATAGTTTAAACGCACCTGTCGGCGTAGAAGCTGACGGGGACAATGACGAACTCATTGATTTTATATCAGATGATACGGCTAATCCCGAAGAACTGACGGAACAGCTCTCGATGAAAGACACGATAAGGGAGACCGTCAGACAGGCGGTGTCGGAACTTCCAACGGAAGAACAGGAGCTTGTACGTGAACGCTATTACAGAAACAGAACGCTTTCAGAGCTTGCACATTTGCACAGTGTCAGCAAAGAAGCTATGCGGAAGCGTGAACAGCGTATTTTTGAGCGTATGCGTGAAAACCCGTCCCTGCAGCGGTTGGGGGCTGATTTGGGCTATGACAGTTGCCGTATATACAATAACAGCCTGTCAGCTTATAAACGGACAGGCGTTTCAAACGTGGAGTATATAGCTATAGAACGCACCGACATCAAGCGCCGTGAGCAGGACTTCACAAGGCAGCTTGAACAGCTCAAACGGGAATACAACAAGCTTTATACCGAATTCTACAGCGGAAAAATAAACAATTCTCAACTTATTGAACGTGAACGGGAGCTTGACTACAGAAAAAATAAGCTTATGCACCAACAAGAACAAATCAACCTGCTCAGATTTTTCTAAGCAGGTCTGTATGCATTATGAAGCCTTTACAGTACGTGGGCGTTTTATACTTAAAAGCTTGTTGTCTCCGTCGTCCATGTATTCTCTTGCGGCCTTGGTGAGTTTGCGGATAGCTCTATAAATACTTGAAATGACTATTTCAGCACCTTCAATGTCGTAATTTGTATCGCAGTAACAGTTTGCAGCCTGTGATATTGCATCTATTTCCTCCAGACACACATAAGCTTCTAAATAATCATCAGTTATTGCATCATAAGCCAGCTCATAGGCGTTGTACTCCCCTATTCTTTCACCTGCAAATAAATACGTCTGTGTTGGATCAGTTGATAATGTACCGGCTTCACAGCCTTTGATTGTCTGTTCAAGAGAGTATTTCTGAGCAGGAGTGAGCTTTTCGAATGATTCAATAAATTCACGCTCAGATGTAATTTTATGTGTTACCTGCTCATTGTCGGCTTTTACTTTCTCTGTCACTGCCTTTACTTTCTGCTGTTCTGTATCCTGAGCTGTCACCTTTGCAATTCTTTTTACTGTTACCTTTGCCATTTTTAAAACTTCCTTTCAAATATCATTGTTTTCTGTTACTGCACACAACGCCCAAACTTTGGACTTGTGGAATTCTTGTAACGCAGTCGTAAATGCTTCTTTACAGACAGCTTTTTGTTCGGGTGATAATTTGCTGATCAGTTCCAACAATTCATAATCAGATTCACTTATACCGTCCGTAAGCACAACCTTGTCACTCATAATGAAAACATCCTTTCATAATTTTATTATCGAGCAGGTCCTATATCACAAGAGTAAGAGCAGCACCGAAATTTACCCAGGGGTTAAAGCCGCCTGTTACTATGAACGACTCGGTACAAACTTCACAGCCTTTATCAAACAAAGGGGCTGTAATGCACGCTAAGGCTCTCGGAAGATAACCTATAAAGAATACCCTGTGATTGCTTAAAACAGCGTATACAGCAATTGCGTTGCTGTCACGGCGGTTTCTCGGCTCTCTTTTAAGCATTACCTTTATTTCGTCTGATTTTACGCCTGCAAGCTTTTCAAGTTCACTCTGACGGCGGCTTGTGCCCTTTATCTTTGTTCTGATTGCTGAAGCTTTTGCAATTATCCACGCTTTCAGCATAGCCGTCCTGCGGCTCATACCGTGCTTTACAAGAGCGTTTGCAATTGTCATTACCTTACTTCTCGTTTTACTCATTATTGACCTGCTCCTTTCAGTTTATTCGGTCTGTTTATCTGACCTTGATATTATTATACACTATCGATAGTACAAAATCAATATGCAATGTAGCTAAATATACACTATCGATATTGTATATGATGTATATTGATGATAGTGTATAAATATAGTATAATAAGAGTATGGAAGGAGTGATACAATGCCGACAATATCAATGTTTTACGGTATTTTAATCAGAATGTACTATGATGACCACAATCCGCCGCATATTCACGCTATATATGGAGATGATACAGCTTGTTTTGACTTTGACGGTGAACTTATAGAGGGCGATATACCAAAGAAGCAACGAAAGCTTGTTGAAGCGTGGATAGCAATTCATCACGATGAATTAGTAGCAAACTGGAAGCTTGCAGAAAACGGCGAACAGATATTTAAAATTGAGCCTTTGAAGTAAATCAGGTGCGGCGGTTTTCGCCGCTTGCTTCAATTTATACGGAGGTGCGTATTTATGAAAACTGTTGTAAGTGTAAAGCCTTTATGTGATTTCAGGCTGCTTGCTGAATTTGACAACGGCGAAAAGCGTATAGCAGATATAAAGCCGCTTATTGCTCGTGGCGGCGTATTCGAGCCACTTAATAACAAGGCTGTATTTGATAGGGTATATCTTGAATACGGTGCTGTAACGTGGCTTGCAAACGGTATCGAAGTGGATATATGCCCTGACAAGATGTATCAGGACAGCGTTCCTGCTAATATGGGGGTGTAATAGTGGCAATAAGTGAAGCAAGGCAAAGGGCGAATGCCAAATATAATAAAAAAGCTTATGACCGCCTTGAAATGAAAGTTCCCAAAGGTGAAAAAGAAAGCATAGTTGCACACGCAGAAAAGACAGACGGCACACTTAATAAGTTCCTCAATCGTGCTGTACGAGAAACTATTGAGCGTGACAACGTAACTGAATAACCCTTTGAGCAGGTGAAAAGACCTGCTCATTAAAAGAGAGATGATATATGAAAACCTGTTACCCTGTAATTCTTACAAAATGTGATGACGGCAGCGGCTACCTTGTGTATATTCCTGATTTTGATAATAATACTTTCGGTGAAACCATTCCTGAAGCTATGGAAATGGCAAGAGACGCTATTAACGTTGTCGGTATAAGCAGACAGAATAATAAATTGCCTATCCCTGAGCCTTCCGCTTTTGAAAGCGTTAAGTGTGCAGACGGTGATTTTAAAATCCTTGTGGATGTTGACTTTGAAGCTTACCGCCGTATGATCGATAACAGAAGTGTAAAAAAGAACTGCACTATTCCCTCCTGGCTTAATGAAATGGCAGAAAAAGCGAATATAAACTTTTCTGCTGTACTCCAGACAGCTCTTAAAGAGCAGCTTCATCTTAATTAAATCAAACTGAGCAGGTAGTTTTATATTACCTGCTCAGTTTACATTTTAAACCCATCGAATTCGAGGGGGTTAAAACTTTAAAAAATAAAATGGGTCGAATTCGTCCCCTTTTCCTGCAATTTATAGACTGTTTTTAAGGCTTTTGTGATTTTACTGTTTTCTTACTGCTTAAACCCTTATAATTGAATACGGGGCAATTCTGACCGCTTGCAGTTCATTTTACAGCTGTGTTTGTAAGTGCAACGGCTTGACAATTATATCATGACAGAATAAAATAAAAGCACCTGATCACAATGAGCAGGTACAGAGTAAAAATGTTCAACTTTTGTTCAAGTCAGAGCTTGAATGTTCAAGAAAAGTTATGATAAATCAAAATAAGCACGGGAGCAGAAAATGCAGAAATACAGGCATTTGTGCGTATTTGTGACAAGCTGAAACAAGTCAGAATACATTCTCATAACCCGAAGGTCGTTGGTTTCTGTTAGAGATGTTGAGTAAAGCGGTTGATATAATAGAATATTACAATAAAAGCAGGACTGTTGCTTAATCATCATAAGCAACAGTCCTGCTTTGTATCAATCCTATGAATATGAAATTATTCCGATTAT
>JAFQUQ010000061.1 GCA_017408395.1 Oscillospiraceae bacterium | reverse complement strand
GGGGTGTAGTTCTTGCCGTCGATGGAAACCTTATAATCGGAGCCCATATGTGTCTTGATGGAGGAGACTGTTCTGTCAGCGTTTGTAACAGCCTGACGCTTTGCAACCTGACCTACAAGACGTTCGCCTGTCTTTGTGAAGCCTACAACGGAAGGAGTAGTTCTTGCGCCTTCTGTGTTTGCGATAACAGTAGCGTTACCGCCTTCCATAACTGCAACGCAGGAGTTTGTTGTACCTAAGTCAATACCGATAATCTTTGCCATTATAAATCATATCCTTTCAAAAGTGAAAAATGTTTGTTTATTTTAAATTGTGTATTAAACTGTACTCAGGGGTTTGCAATAACCACCATTGCACATCTTATAACCTTATCGCCTAATTTGTAGCCCTTCTGGAAAACCTGACATACAGTATTTTCACCGAAGTTTTCATCCTCGACCTGATTTACCGCATTGTGTACGTTAGGGTCGAATGTACAGCCGAGAGCCTCAATTTCAGTAACGCCCAGCTTGTCAAGAATGGACTTGTACTGGTTGAAAATCATTTCAACGCCCTTCTTGTAATTTTCATCTGTTGTTTCTGCTGCAAGAGCACGTTCAAAGTTGTCGATAACGCCGAGAATTTCAATAATAACCTTTGACTGAGCGTCAGCAACCGCAAGCATTCTGTCGTTTACGGAGCGTTTGCGGAAGTTGTCGTATTCGGCAACAACCCTGAGGTACTTATCCTTTTCCTCTGCAAGCTGCTTTTCAAGAGCTTCTATTTTAAGCTGTTCGGGGGAAACTGTTTCAATATCGGGTGTTTCCTCTGCCGCTTCTGTTTCCGCAGCAGCTTCAAGCTCGATGTTTTCGTTGTTTTCCATTGGTGGGTGACTCCTTTCAGTTATTGCCGTCATTGTCCGTCAGAGATAACGGAGGGATCGGAGCAATGTCATCATCATCGGAAATTATTTCTGTAATTCTTTCTGTAAGGTACTCGATATAAGGGATTACCTTAGCGTAGTTTAATCTCATCGGACCGATGATTCCGAGAGAGCCGGCGTCCTTGCCGCCTTTTTTTATCTTTGATACAATCATACTGGAGTTTTCTATAACGAAGCCTCCGTCCTCTCCGAACACTACCTGCAAATCGCTGAAGCTGTCGTCAAGCATTTTTACAACCTCGTTTTTGCGTTCAAAGAAGCGTACTATCTGATTGTTGTCAATATCTGTCCTTGCAAGGAGATTTTTTTCTCCCGCAACCACCACATCGGTGTTTTTGAAGCCTTCCGCAAGCTCACGCACTCCTTTGAGAAGCGGTGTAAGGGTTATCATGTAAGTTCCCATTGCCGCAGCAAGCTTTTCAATTGTTTCGTCCGACATACTGTCGATGGAAGTGCCCTGAAGATTTTCGGCAACATAGTGTTTAAAGAATTCGATCTGTTCATTTGTAAGGTCAAATTCAAGACGGCACACCTTGTTTTTTATATCGCCTGAGGATGTTACCATAAGCAGTACATACATCCTGCGCCCCGTAGGGATTACCTCTACCTTTGTTATAACGGAGAATTTAGGGGATACATTTTTTGCCACCGCTGCACAGTTTGTAAGCTCCGCAAGAGCGTTTGAAGCAGTTTCGATGAGAACATCCGCCGTGGGAACTTCAACATCGAGGAAGTCGTCAAGCATTTTTTTGTCTTCATCGCTCAGGGAGTACTCAGGCATCAGTTTGTCAATGTAAAGCCTGTAACCGCTGTAAGTAGGGATTCTTCCTGCCGAGGTATGGGGCTGTTCAAGATAACCCAGCTGTTCAAGAAGCGCCATATCGTTTCTTATTGTAGCGGGGGAAACCTTTATGTCGGGGAGTGCTGAAATTGTTTTTGAGCTGACAGGTTCACCCGTCATAATATACTCATCAATTACTGCGGCAAGTATCCGCAGCTTTCTGTCGTTCAGCAAATCATCATCCCCGTTTCTGTGCCTTGATTAGCACTTGGTCAAGCACTCTGTTAGCACTCTTTATCTTTGAGTGCTAAATATATTATACACCACATTGAATATTTGTCAAGAGTTTTTTCAAAAAAATCTTAATTTTCACCTTATTATCATATTGTAACCTGCCGTGCGGATAATATTATGACGCATAAAACAAACAGGCGGACTGCCGTTATTAAGCAGTCCGCCTCAGGCTGTCGAAAAAGGTGCAACGATATGTTATAATGCACAAGCTTTAGGGGACGCCCTCTCTTGCAGGGCGTCCCCTCTTCAAAAACAGTCCACTGGACTGTTTTTGAATTCACCCCTTGCGGAGCGCCTCTAAAGCAAGGAATTTCGCCCTCTGCGGAGGGCGACAAGGGCTCTGCCCCTTGACCCCGCAAGCCTTTGAAAAGGCTTGACCTAAACTTTAACATCAAGCGATTTTGTGCAACTTTTTCGACAAGCTGAAACTGTGCGGTACATTTTTGCGTACCGCACAGTTTTTAATTTTCCTGAGAAGCAACGTATTCCTGCACGATAGCGTCGCACAGGTCGATAAGCTCGGTAAGCTCGTCGTCGGTGAAAAGCTCAAAGCCGCTTGTGCTGCCTGCAATCTGCTTTACAACGATAGCCTTGCCGTAGATGTGAGGGAGAGCGTCGCCTGTTGCAACAAGGACTGCCGCAAGAGCATTTTCGTCTGTTTTTGCGTTAATGTCCTCATCTGTACAGTGAACAACGGCACAGTTTGCGAATTTCTGTGATTTTGCCGCAATACGGTCAGCGTTTGTGATGGTGATGGTGTTGCCGCCGAATACATTTTTAAATGTACCTGCCTCAAAATCAAATTCAATTCCTTCAACAACTGCATCCTCGCCGATTACGTCGATAAGGAGCACTTTTTTTGTGCTTTCTGCCATTTTTATCAACCTTTCTATACTGTTTTAAAGTCGTTTTCGTTTTCAACCAGGGGGATTTCCGTAATTTCTGCGCTGTCTATGCGCATACGTTTAAGCTTTTTCATAAAGTTTACGAGAAAATCCACCTTTTCCCTTGTTCCCTGGGCTTCAAGGTCAACGCTTCCGTCGGGAAGATTTTTAACCTTGCCCGTAAGTCCGAGACGTTTTGCAAGATGCTCTGTTTCAAGGCGGAAGCCCACATTCTGCACCTTTCCCGAAAAAACAACGTGCCAGCGTTTGATTTCACCCTCGGAAAATGCGGGAAGCTTCGCCCGTTTAACCTGATTGATAACATAATTTACCTTAAACTTTCTGATAAGTCCCATTGAATTGAATTCCCTTTCTTATGTAAGCTCGGATACATTATAACATATATTTTTAAATTTAGCGAGTGTTTTTTAATTATTTGTTTGGGCACATCTTAAAATGTCTGATTTGTGTTTATTGACAGGCTGAAAAATATATTTTAAAATGTTAATATGGATATACAGAGGACACATGAGCGTGATAAGATATAAACATCAGAAGAAAAGGGGTGCGGAAATGTCATACAGAATCCTGCTTGTTGAGGACAGCCGACAGATACGGGAGGTCATTGAGGATTATTTTACCGATAAAAGCGGCGGAGAGTTCGACCTTGTAACGGCAGCTGACGGAGAAAAGGGAATGGAACTGATACGCTGTGAAGAATTTGACCTTGTTATGCTGGATATTATGCTTCCTCACGTTGACGGCTTTACGCTTTGCAGGGAAATCCGCAGAAAAAGCATTGTCCCCGTGCTTTTTCTTACGGCAAAGGCAACTGAGGCTGACCTGCTTCACGGGTATGAGCTGGGCTGTGACGATTATATGATAAAGCCGTTCTCGCCTGCTGAGCTGTATGCAAAGGTCAATGCACTGCTTAAACGTGCAAAGGGAATGGTTATCAGCAAGGAGATCATATGCGGCAGGATAAGCCTTGACCTTGTGACGTTTGAGGCGGCTGTTGACGGAAAAGCGGTAGAGCTTGCACCGAAGGAATTTGCACTTCTGAAATATTTTATGGAGCATAAGAATTGTGTTGCAGACCGTGATACGCTGCTTGACAGGATCTGGGGATACGATTTTTTCGGCAGCGACAGGGTAGTTGACAATCATATCAAGAAGCTTCGTAAGGCTCTCGGAGAGGCAGGCGGTCAGATCAAGACCGTTATCTCAAAGGGCTACAAGCTGACGGATTGATGCTCGGAAAGGTTTATTATGAAAAAACTCGGATTTTCAAGGTTTCTTATCAGGCGCGCTGTACCGATAATGGCGGTTGCTGCTGTTTTATGTGCAGTTATTTCATCTTTTTGCAGTTATGCTGTAAATAATGATGTTCAGAGAGAGGCTGACAATATTTTCGATAATTTTGCTCTGGAGCTTATCTCGATAGAGGAATATTATCAGGACAGCACTGAAACGATCTGTTATTGTACGGATATGTTTGATGATACGGAGCACAGCGTATCGGCAGAAGACTTCCATATGGTGTTTGCGGTTACGGATGCGGTAAGCAATGAAATCATTTCGGTTACTGTTTCCGACAGTCCTGAAAAAAAATATCTGATGTCCGTTCTGAAGGATGATTTGCTTTTATACGGTGTTTCAGAGGAAAGTATTGATGATTTTTTTCAGAATACTGTTCCTGTAAATGGCAGTAACAACAGAATTCTCAGCGGCTCGCCTTATTTCTCTATGGATGGCAGAGAATACTTTTTCAACTATGTCTGCTCCTTTGACTTTTCAAAAACAAGCGGTTATGCTGTACAGATTATCTGGGCTGTTGGTTTGTTTATCGGAATTGCTGTTTCGGTAATTCTTTCGGTGATTGCCCACAACAAATATTGTGCACAATATGAAATTGACGAATACCGCCGCAATATGACCTCTGCCCTTGCTCACGATTTAAAGACGCCGCTTACGGCGATTATGGGCTATTCGGAAAATCTGAAAAACAATGTTCACTCGGAGAAGCGTGATTACTATGCTGACGCCGTTATTGAAAATGTGCGGTATATGAATGAAATTATCACGGGTACGCTTGAACTGGCAAAAATCGAGGAACAAAATATTACTCTGAATAAAACGGATGTTGATATGGTTTCCCTTGCAGATGAGCTTCTTGAAAAATACAAAGCTGATTTTGATGACAGAGGTATCAGTGTATCTGTAAGCGGCAGGTGCGTTGTCAACGCTGACAGGGGGCTGATTTCAAGAGCACTGGAAAATTTAATTACAAACGCTGTAAAATATACATCTGACGGCGGCAGTCTGGAAATCACCGCAGCCGAACAGGAATTCCGCATATCCAACACCTGTTCGGCAGAACTCAAGGGAAACACGGAGGATTTCTGCAGACCCTTCGGCAAAAAAGATGCCGTCAGCGGAAGCGGCATAGGACTTGCAATTGTAAAAAGCATTGTAAACATTCACAAATTCGGATTTGAAGCTTGTGCTTCGGGAGGAAAGTTTACTGTAAAAATCAAATTAAAATAAAATCAGCCGTCTCGGAATTTTTCATTGTTCCGAGGCGGCTGAAAATGTTTATATGATTATGTAAGCTCGCTCATAACGATATTTTTAAGCTTTCTTACAAGCGTTCCCGTTCTGCCGATGCCTACCTGCTGAACGCCCATAAGCAGAGTTATGCCGTGAGCAGGTTCGTTTGAGAAGAATGTGCCCAGCCAGCCGTCCCAGCCGTACTCGCCCTTTGAGGAAAATACCGATGTGAAGCGTTCCTCCTCACATATTCTCATAAGACAGCCGTAGCTGTAACCGCCCAGCCAGTCCCATCCGTCGTGGAGCTGCTTTTTCTGAGTTTCGTCAAGGCCGCCCTTTGTCATAAACCTTACCGCGGCTTCGGGAAGAATACGTTTTCCGCAGTATGTGCCGCCGTTTAAAAGCATTGAAGCGAAGTGGGAGTAATCGTCAAGGGTGGAGCAAAGGCCTGCACCGCCTGACTCAAACGCAGGAGGTACGTCCCTGTAATAACGCAGACCCAAATGGTTTGTGATACATTCCGTCAGACCGTTTTCGCTGTAATTGTAAACTTTTGCAAGACGGTGGGCTTTTTCCGCAGGGACATAGAAATCCGTGTCAGGCATATCCAGCGGCTCAAAAAATTCCTTTTTAAGGAACTCTCCGAAGCTCATATCCGCCGCTTTTTCAATAAGCGCACCGAGAATATCCGCAGAAATACCGTACATAAATTTCTCGCCCGGCTCAAAGCACAGGTCAAGCTTTGCGGCACCTTCCGCAAATTCTGCTGTGGTCATAGGGTTATCTCCGAAAAGACGCTGTTCCATATTCCAGAAAAGGGTGCCCGATTGTCTGCCGCCGGGGGTGTTTTCGTCGGGATAAGCAAGCCCCGATGTCATATTGAGCAGGTCGTTTACGGTAATGTGCCGCCTTGCAGGAGTACGTACTCCGTTTATATTCACGAAGCTTTCCTTAAACTGCGGCAGATAGTCTGCGATGTCGGCGGAAAGGTCAATTTTTCCTTTTGAAGCAAGAAGCATTGCCGCCGCTGCCGTAACAGGCTTTGTCTGAGAATAAAGTCGGAAAATTGTATCACGGGTCATCGGAATGTTATTTTCTGTATCTTTTAATCCATATTCACAGTAAAGCTCCTCTTTGCCGTGTTTAAGCACTAAAATATTTGCGCCTGAAGTGCTGCCGCTGTCAATTGACTCTTTTATCGTGTTGTATATTTTGTTGTACATTTCTATCCTCCTCGTGTTTTGAACTGAAATATCATACTTTAATTTTAACATATTCAACGGCGTATTTCAACCGAAAATTTACTGTAAAGACATAAAGTTTACACCCTTAGTGAAAAATGTGTTAAAAAGCAGATGTTTCGCCTGAATATTTGTGTATGTTTTTTGCCCGTATTCCTTGAAAAAATAATGTAATTTTGGTATAATTAATAAAATGCTACAATTATAGTCTAAATTGTATCTTTGTATGGAAACAACATACTTTTACGTAAAAAGAGAAAGAAAGGGAAGATAGCTATGAAAAGAACGAAGAGCTTGCTTTCACGTGTGCTTGCGACAGCTCTTGCGGCGTTTGTTGTCGTATGGGTGCTGCCGTTCAATTCTCTGGAGATCAGTGCGGAGGACGTTTTAACGCCTGTGACAGAGACAGAAGTGCAGGAAGAAGGCGGATCGGTTGTATGGGGTGCCTATTCGCTGGCTCCCATCAATCAGACCATTGAAATTGACGGTATCAAGGTTACATTGTTTGACCTTTATATCAACAACAAATTGGCAAGCGAAATTTCAAGCGTAAAAAACGGCGATAACGTCAATTTCTACTTTGAGTGGGAAATATCGAAGGGATCGGGCGTTATGCCGACAGAACAGACCGTTACCTTTGACCTGAAGGGCCTGTATTTTACGGATGAACAGGGACCTCTCAAAACCTCCATTACTAAGGATGGAGTTGCAACAGATATACAGGTAGGTAAGTATTACATCAGCAACGAAAAGGTTACTTTTGTATTTGACAGTGCACAGACGATTATAGATAACTACGGTGAAGATGTATTTTTCCTTGACGAGTCGTATATCCGCGGCATGTGTAATTTCGGCGGTAAGATAAGCTACGGCTCTGACGATGTGGACAAGGAAACGGGTAATGTAGTTATCGGTGAAGATACTCTCGGAACCTGGACGCTTTATGCAAACAGCGGTGACGTAAATGCTTTAAAATCGGCTGTTGGCAGTGTTTATTCCGACGGAAACGGCAATTACTATCAGGATTATTCCGTTACACTTACTTCAAACGGTGCAGGACACGCAAAAATCAAGTCCATCAGCGATACTTTCACAAGCGGTAAGCTTTACGGTCTTGACGGTACGATCAGTGCGGCAGCAACACCTGCTGATTCTGTAACGGGACTTGCTTCAAGCTATTCTGATTTCAGCGGACTTACGGGTCTTGTTATTCCGACAGGAAGCACCGTGACTCTTACATACCGAATGAAGGTTGACGAGTCTGTAAATACAACAAACACAATATGGGAATATAACAACAGATTTTCCGTTACTCTCGATGACGGCGATAGCAATGACGCAAATGACATAACCAGAACTTCTGACGCTCAGCCTAAAATTACAAAGGGCTCGGTTTATAAAAACGGCATTTATGACCAGAATACCAACAGAATAACATGGACGGTTGAAATTTATCACGAGAGCTTTACAGGCGACTATGCAAATGACAGCACTGTACTCACAAGCTTTACGGACAGCCTTACTCTTGACGGAGCAGCTGCATCCGATACCTGTCCGAGCCTTTCCGATATTCTCGGCAAGCAGAACGGCGTAGAATATGATCAGTGGAATCATAAATATAAGATTACTTACTACACCGATGTTCCCGAAAACACCACAGGCAAGGATATGCTTTACAAGAACACCGTAACTGCAGAAATGGGCGGCTTCGAGTTTTCATCGGAAAAGGAAGTGCCTGTATATGCGGCAAATCCTCTTGTAAAGGACGCTGTTAACGCTGAAATCGCAGACGACGGCACAATGGATTGGAAGGTAACATTTACCGTTCCAAGCAATATAACAGCTCCTCTTGTTATCAAGGATGAAACCAGCGGCAAGCAGCATTCTCTTGACGGTACAATCACAGTTCAGAACGGCGGAGCAGAGGGCGTTGATTATACAATCAGCGGCTCAACCGTAACATTTACAACTATTCCTGCGGCAGGCACCAAGATTATTCTTACATACGCAACCAAGGCTCTTGCAGATGAGCTTCTGACAGCAGGCAGCTTCTACAACAAGGCTATTGCCGTATATACACAGGACGGCGAAGAAGTCACAAAATATGACGATGCTTCTTATACCATTGAAGATACTTCCATAAATGCGCTCTATAAATGGCAGCATCACGCAGCATGGGGCACAAGCTTCTCAGATTACAGCGGCTCACAGAAAAATAAGCTTATCTGGGGCGTTAAATTCCCTATTTATGAGCTTACAGGTCTTACTGTTGAACAGGGCGATGTTTTCAGAATCAAGGACAGCCTTGTTAATAACACAGGTCTTGAGCTTACTGATCCTGTTGTATGTCACCGTGCACATCCAAGCACTTACAGCGTTACATACGATAGTGCAACCTCTGAATTTGTAGTGACTATGCTTGAAACACCTGCTTCAAATATAGTTGTTGAATTCAACTATATGCTGGAATTCGAAGATCTTGAAGAATTCCTCGCAGGCGGTACATTGAACTTTGAAAATACCGTAAGCGGTAAATATTATGATTCAGGCTCGGGAGAAGGCGTTGACATCGGTGAAAGCACAGCAACCGCTGACATCACTCCCGATAAGAGCGATCTTTTAAACAAGACCCTCAGCTATGAAAAGGGTAATGACGCTTCATTTACAATTGACGTAAATCCTGACGGCGACGACCTTTCTTCGGGAACTACTCTTGAAATTGAAGATACTCTTGGCGAAAGACTCCTTCTGAAGGATGGTTCAATCAAGGTAACCGACGGAGAGGGAAATACTATTTCAGCTCCGATAAGCGTGAACGGTCAGACATTTACAGTTACCATTCCTGATGATAAGCACGTTATTATCACATATGACGTAACAATTGACCTTCAGATCCCTCCTGCAGGTTACAGCGTTGATGACCTCAGGGATATGGGAATACTTGATAAGCTTTCCAATAAAGCTACCATAAAGGGTGCAACAAACGACATAACAAGCGACAGCACAAGCTGGGACCTTTCAATCCAGCAGAGTGGTGCGTCTGTAATTGCAGGCGACGCTTCACTTACAATTGATAAGTATGACCTCAGCGATACAAATCTCAAGCTTAATGCAAAGTTCAGACTTGAGCCGGGTGAATTCGTTGAAAACACCGAGAATGAAACAGGCTATGATTTTAATGTCTTCAATAACCTCGGTTATCAGACAAGAGAAGGCTGGCTTACTGACGACGATAAGACTATCGACAACCTTATGTACGATATTATTTACCGTCTGACAGAAATTGAAGCACCTTCGGGATACGTTCTTGAAAGCGTTCCGCAGTATATCGTACTGCTTAAGGAAGGCGAAGACGTTACTTATGATGATAATTTCATACCAAACATTAACATCAAGGTGATTTATCCTGACAAGGATGAGCTTATTAAAATCACAAACAGCAAGACCACCACAACCTTAAGCAAGGTTGACTCTGCTGACAGCTCAAAGCTTGCAGGCGCAAAGATCAGACTTACAGGTACCGATTCAAAAGGAGCTGCCGTTGATTTTACAGATACCGAAATTGAAATCACAGGCGCAGAAGCTGTAACACGAGACACGACCTCCCTTGCTTACACAACAACCTCTGACAATGTGGTTATCAAGGGACTTCCTGCGGGTACTTACACAATGGAAGAAACCGAAGCTCCTTCAGGCTACGAAGTGGCAGACGATGTAATATTTACAGTAACCGCAGACGGTAAGATAACAATTGATGGCGTTGAGAAGACCTCCGTTGAAATGGAGGATACAGCAATAACACCTGTTACAAAGTATGATGTAACCGTTATTAAGGTTGACGACAGCACTCCTGCTGAAAATGTAGTTGGTGCAAAGCTTCAGGTGGTAGATGTAAATGACAACGATAATGTTGTTGCAACATGGACTACCGACGGCACCGAAAAGATTATCAAGCTTCCTGAGGGCAGCTATAAGCTTGTTGAAGCTGAAACTCCCGAAGGATACATAAAGGCAGACGACATTGCATTTACAGTAACAAGCACAGGACAGGTGCTTATAAACGGTACTCCTGTCAATGAAATTGAAATGGTCGATAAGGTTTTCAAGGTTAATGTAACTGTAAAGAAAACCGACGACAGCGTTCCTGCACAGAATGTAACGGGTGCTGTTCTTCAGATCAAACAGGGCAGCACAGTTGTTGATGAATGGACAACTGACGGTACAGACCACGTAATTGCACTTTCTGTGGGAACATACACTCTCGTTGAAAAAACAACTCCTCAGGGCTACGAAAAGGCGGCTGACATTGAATTCTCAGTTGAAGCTGACGGTACTATCAAGGTGAACGGTGCGACTGTTACCGAAATTACAATGGTAGATAACAAGTCTGCTCCTGATACTTTCTCTGCAACATTAAGCAAACGTGACGTAGCAGGCGAAGAACTTGCAGGCGCAGAAATCACAATCACAGGCACAGGTGCACACGGTGATGTGGACTTTACAAAGGTAAAGGCAACAACGGGTGCAGAAGTAGTAACAGGTACAGGCACGGGAACAAGCGGTAAGATTACATACACATCAGGTACAACCGATACAGTAATCAGCGGACTCCCTGCAGGTACATACACAATGACAGAAACAACAGCCCCACTTGGCTATGACGTAACAACAGCCGTAACATTCACAATTGATGATGACGGCAATGTAACATCAGCAAGCCTTGTAGACGGTAAGGTAGTAATGACCGACAAGGCAACAAAGTATAATGTGACATTAAGCAAGGAAGACGTGGCAGGAGCAGAGCTTGAAGGTGCAACGATCAGGATAACCTGCAATGAAGCAATCGAAGATGTTGACTTTACAACAGTAACAGTAAGCGGCGGTGCAACAGAAGTAACAAAGGAAACAGACTTTGTAACATTCAAGTCAGGCACAACAGCAACAATTCTCAGCGGACTTCCAGCAGGCACATACACAATGACAGAAACAACAGCTCCAGCAGGTTACGAAATCGCAGAAGCAGTAACATTCACAATCAACAAGGACGGCACTATCACTTCCGATAATCTTAAGAACGGCGAAGTGGTAATGACGGACGAAGTAAAGACAAACGATGTTACATTAAGCAAACGTGACGTAGCAGGCGAAGAACTTGCAGGTGCAGAAATCACAATCACAGGCACAGGTGCACACGGTGATGTGGACTTTACAAAGGTAAAGGCAACAACGGGTGCAGAAGTGGTAACAGGTACAGGCACAGGAGCAAGCGGAAGCATTACTTATGTTTCTGGTGAAGTTGATACAATAATCAGCGGACTCCCTGCAGGTACATACACAATGACAGAAACCACAGCTCCACTGGGCTATGACGTAACAACAGCCGTAACATTCACAATTGATGATGACGGCAATGTAACATCAGCAAGCCTTGTAGACGGTAAGGTAGTAATGACCGACAAGGCAACAAAGTATGATGTGACATTAAGCAAG
>JAFQUQ010000060.1 GCA_017408395.1 Oscillospiraceae bacterium | reverse complement strand
GTGAATTCAAAAACAGTCCAGTGGACTGTTTTTGAAGAGGGGACGCCCTGCAAGAGAGGGCGTCCCCTAAAGTTTCTGCATTATTACATATAGCTATATCTTTTTCGACAGACTGAGCCGTACTCCGATTTCTCTGAATACGGCGGTATATGTCATAATTTAAATTTGCATGGCAGCATTAAAAATAATTAACCAGCAAAATAACTATACTTGTGGCTATCATTACAATACCTACCACTCGGTTTAAGGTTTTGGCGTTGGATTTGTTGGCAATTTTCGCAGCAATTCTTGCCCAAAGCAGCGTAAACAAAACGCACAGTACAAGGCAGAGAATATCAGGTATTCCGCCTATCATAAAATGGCTGACGCCTCCGGTAAGAGCAGTAAATGCCATAATAAACACGCTTGTGCCAACTGCCAGATGCACAGGATAACCGAGAAAAGAAGTCAGAACGAGCAGCAGCATCATTCCGCCGCCTGCTCCTACAAAACCGCAGATAAAGCCAACAAATACGCCTCCTATGATTGCCTTTATCAGTCTGTTTTTCGGAGAACTTTCTTCCAGCTGCTCTCTCGTTTTGTTCACAGGCTTCAAAAGAAAACGCAGCCCGATAATAATAAGTGCTATCTGCATTGTGCCGCTCATGGTCTGCTCGGGCAGAAAACTTGCCGCAAAGCTGCCGACCATCGTTACAACAAGCACGCTTACAAGTAACGGCAAACTGTTCTTTACATCTAAGTTACCGCTTTTCTTATAAGTATATGCACTTACAAGGCTTGCCAGAACGTCGCTGATAAGCCCTATGCCGACTGCATCATAAGCAGGTACTCCTAAAAAGGTTATAAGCATAGGTCCTATAACTGCGGCGGCACTCATACCGGCAAAGCCTGTTCCAATGCCCGCTCCCGCACCTGCAATAAAGCATACAAGTATTTTGATTAAAATATTTTCCATAATGTATCTCCAAATTCATATTTCCGGATTTTTTTATTATACCATATCCATAACCCAAAAACAATACATTCCCTGCCTGAACATTAAACAAAACACCGAAGAAAAGAGAAAGACAGCGCAACTCATTGCTACGCTGTCTTACAGTACATACGATAAAATTTCTTTATTGCCCCATAAAGGGACGGTTTAAATTTAAGCTTCAGCCTTTTCAGATGTTTTTACAGCTTCAGCAGGAGCCGTATCGGTTTTATCCTCACCTCTGTAAAGAAGCTTCATTACAATAGGTGTGATTACCGATGAGCAGATGATAAGGAGAATTACGGAAGCAAAATACTTCTGATCCATAAGGCCTGCTGTAAGACCCTTTGAAGCTACGATAAGCGCAACCTCGCCTCTTGTCATCATACCAACGCCGACTTTAAGGGAATCCTTCCAGCTGTTCTTGCAGACCTTTGAAACAAGACCGCAGCCGACAATCTTTGTAATCAGAGCAACCACTACGAACAGTATTGAGAACAGCAGCAGGTCGGAAGTCATATCGGAGAAGTTTGTCTTAAGACCGATGTTTACAAAGAAGATAGGTCCGAAGATCATATATGAGCTTACGTCCATCTTTCTTTCAATGTAAGGGCTGTCCTTAAGGCTGCTGAGGATGATACCAGCGGCATATGCGCCTGTGATGTCAGCAATGCCGAAGAGCGCCTCCGCACAGAATGAAAGGATCATTGCAAATGCAAGGCTGAGGATAGGAAGACGTCTTCTGTGAGGGTATCTCTTGTTGAGGAACTTGAATAAGTGGTATACAAGAAAACCGATTATAATTGTCACAACGAAGAAAAGAAGTATGTTAAGGAGCACCTTGCCTACGCCGTTTGATTCGCCTGAGTTGCCGCCTGCAAGGCTTGTTACGAATGTAAGTACCACGATACCGATTACGTCGTCAATGATTGCGGCACTTAAAATAAGAGTGCCTATTCTTCCCTTGAGGTGTCCAAGCTCACGGAGAGTCTGAACTGTGATAGTAACGGAAGTAGCCGTCATGATCGTGCCGATAAACAGTGAACGGTAGAATTCAGGTGAACCCACTTCAGGAATTCCGCCGTAAACGAAGAACGCATACAGCACAAAACCGCCGACCAGCGGAATAAATACACCTGCGCACGCTACCAGCAGAGCCAGAGGGCCTGTCCTGATAAGCTCCTTAAGGTCAGTTTCAAGACCTGCCGAGAACATAAGCAGTACTACACCGATTTCAGCCATTTTGTTAAGGAATTCGGACTGGTCTACAAATCCGAAAACCGCTGAGCCTATAAGCAGACCTGCAATGATCTGACCTACTACCTGCGGTGCCTTGCACTTCTTTGCAAGCAGACCGCATATTTCAGCCGCAAAAATAATTATTGCCAGATCTTTAAAAATAAGAAATGTTTCCATTGTTTTCCCTCCCACAATAATCCGTGTGCTCAAATAAATCACCGTACAATTATCTGCTACAAACACGCTAAGATAACTGCACGGTGCTGCTTTAAGCAACTTTTGTATTATAGACCTTAATTGTGGTTTTTTTGTTACATAAATGTTATAAATGATTATTTTTCAAAAGTTTGTATAAACCGACAACTTTACCTAAGAAACAGCAAAGAAATTGTTGTATTTTACGGACGTTTCAGACGATCCGACCAGCGTTTGTAGTCGTTCATAAACCGTCCCACTATCCTGTAAAAGCTTCTGTCGTGACCCGGTACCATAAAATGAGCGTATTCGTGAATGAAAACTTACCTCACCGACATTTCGGGATAGTAGATAAGCCTGCTGTTCATAACGATTTTTCCCTCTTTCATATAACAGCAGCCCCATCTTGATTTCATACTTTTTATCTGTATATTTGCTTTCGGCACGTTGTAATATTCACGGTATACGCTGTAAGTTTCCTCGTTAAGCCGCTTGAAAAGCTCCCTTGTCTTATTATAGTACCAGTTGTTCACCATCTTTTTTATATAGGCAAGATTTTCCGTATCAATAGTTCTCGCAACAATAAACCTGCCCTCCGTGACAACCTCGTCATCTTCCGCTTTTTCAATTTTAAGCGTGTATTTCGTGCCCAGATAGCGAAGCTCCTTGCCCTCGCAGTAAACGTCGTCAGCGTCAGGCTCAGGGTTGTTGTCTGCACGCTCCTTCATTTCCTCACGGCTTTTTACGATAAAATCATATTTTGACCTTACAAACTCGTCAATAACCTCCTGCTTGATTTTGTGGGGAGCCGAAACCTTTACCGTTCCGTCCTCTTTTATACGCAGGTTGATATTTTTCACGCTCTTTTTTGTAAGATAGTAGGTAATTTCATTTTCACCGCATATGACGGTGATCTCCTTGTTTGTCATGCGTACACCTCATCTATTGTCACCACAAGACATAAACGTCCGTCCTTTTCCGCAACACGCTTTTTAAGCTCCCCGACCTTGCTTTCACGTGACTTCGGATCAAACACATCAGGCATAATAATATCAAAAATAACATTTATCCTGTCCTCGCCGTCTGTTATACGGAAGTCGTGTATCGAACAGGAAGGCTCAATTTCTGCGGCGGTTTCCATTACCATCTGCTTTAATCCGTTTACAAATTCGTTGTCAACGGTGATAGGGTCCATATGAATAACAAGCACTACGCCCATTTTATCCATAACGTCACGCTCTATCCTGTCGATTATTTCGTGAGCCTGAACGATGTCAGCATTATCGGGCACCTCTGCGTGAACAGACGCAAAAACACGTCCCGGACCGTAGTCGTGAACGATAAGGTCGTGCATACCGACGATCTCCCTGTGACGCATAACCTCTCCGCCGATACTTTTTATAAGCTCATCCGAAGGCTTTGTGCCGAGAAGAAGGTCGATTGTGTCCTTTGCAAGATTAAATCCGCCTATCATAATGTAAACCGCAACAACAAGACCGACGATACCGTCTATTTTAAACGGCAGGAAATTTCCTATTACAGTGGCAATAATTACGGCGCTTGTGGAAATTACGTCGTTTATGCTGTCCTTAGCGGTTGCAAGCATTACCGTAGAATTTATGGTCCTGCCGATGTATCTGTAAGCACAGAACATCCAGAACTTTACAAGCAATGACGCCGCAAGAATGATTATCATTGTCACGCTGAAGGTCATTTCTTCAGGATTTCTTATTTTATCAAAGGAAGTTTTAAGCAGCTCAAAGCCCACCAGCATTATCATAAACGCAACGATAAGGGAGGAAATATATTCAATTCTGCCGTGACCGAAGGGGTGCTCCCTGTCAGGACGTCTGCCTGCCATTTTTGCACCGATAACCGCAACAAAGCAGCTTCCCATATCGGAAAGGTTGTTGAAAGCGTCCGACATTACCGCAATGCTGTTCATTGCAATTCCTATCGCAAGCTTTATGCCGAACAGTATCAGATTGCAGACCGCACCTGCCGCACCGCCCAGCACGCAGTATCTTTCACGGACTTTTTTATCTCCCGTTTTTTCATAATCCTTGACAAAAGCCTTAATCAGAAGCTTGATCATAAAATACCCCCAATTCAATCAAACAGCCTGATGCATTTTAAACATCAGGCTGTATTTTATTACTTTTTAATTCTGTAATATTTCTTTGCGGAAACAACGAACTTTGTTTTCTTTTCCTGGGGCATAATGTCAGGAAGTGCAGTAAACAGGAACACACCCGTATTGAATGCGCCTGCAAAACCGCCTGCACCTGCGGCAGCCTCGGAGGAAACGTCCATCATATTTTCCTTGTAGATTACAAACGCAAACGGTGAACAGCTTGTTGTTACAAACTGGATGCACCATATGCCGTTTATTTCAATAACAGCACTCGGAAGCACTTCAAGGTCAGCAGAGTCTGTATAAACAGCGTCGCTTTCCTCTGTGATAACATTTGAGCTGCCTGTGTCAATGTGGACAACTGTAATGTAGTCACGGTATTTTACAAGCTTATCAGGGATAGGCATTGTAATTGTAATGCTGTAGCCCGGGTTAGGGTCAACCGAAACCAGCGTATCAGCATAATAAGTGCTTATGTCAAACGGATAGATGATAAAGCTCTTAAGACCGTTTGCAAAATGCTTGAGAACATTCTTGATAGCGTTTGTGGACTCCTCGTTTACGGAGAAGTAAATGTCAACGGACTCGTCAAATGCCTCGTGGTTTGCAGCTGCGGAAATAAGCTCGCTGTGGGAAATGCCGTAAGGGGAAGTACCCTTGATGTTGAGCAGTAAATCCAGATCAGCAGCGCTTCCCGATGTAGGAATAGCGGAAACCGCCATTGAATATTCACCGTAGACTCTCTCGCCGTTTATTGTTCTGAAAGCGGCAACCATATAAGTGTACTTTGTGCCGTTCTTAAGTCCCACGTGAGAATAGCCGGGCTTTGAAACAACTGTAAGAGGAACGAAGCTTTCACTTCCCTCGTTGTAGATGTAAACAACATAGCCCTCTGCGTTCTTTACAGCAGTCCAGCTGAGGTCTATCTGACGGTCGCCTGCGGTAGCAACAAGGTCAACGGGAGCGTTGAGTGAAGCACCGATAGTAACAGTTCTTGTAGTGGTAGGCTCACTGTAAACTCTCTGACCGTTGTTTACGGTCTTGTATGCCTTTACATAATAGTGCCATACATCGCCGTTTGTAAGGCCCGTGTGTGTGTAGCCCGTTTTGGAAACGTCGAATTCATAGGACTCGCCGCTCTTGTAAGCATAAACGATATAACCCTCTGCACCTGCAACCTTTGTCCAGGAAAGGATAGCGTTTGCGTCTTCGGTTTCAACCGTGAAATCCTTAGGTGCTGCGAGATACTCGCCTGCCTTGATGGAAACCGTACTTGACGGCAGGCTGTAGATCTTTGTGCCGTTTACGGTCTTGAATGCCTTTACAAAGTAGGAATAAACCTTGCCTGAGATTACGCCTGTATGAAGGAAGCTGTTCTTTGTAACAGTATATGTTGTAGTTTCGCCGTCTACCATTACATAAACGATATAACCTTCAGCGCCTGTTACCTTATCCCACGTAAGCTCGATCTCGCCGTCCTTCATTTCAGCCTGAAGGTTGGTAGGAGCGTCAAGGAGAATTCCCGCAACGACTGAGATCGTGTCTGAGGAAGGACCCGTCCACTTCTGAACGCCGTCGGAAGTGATGATGTTCTTGTAAGGGATAACGTAATATGTGTATCTCACGCCGTATTTAGCCTGATGTGAGAACTTGTTCTTTGTAACGTCATACTGTTCAGTCTTGCCGTCGCCGATTACATATACATAGTAACCGTCAGCGCCCTTTACGGCTGTCCAGCTGAGCTCAACAGTTTCGTTTGTTACCTTTGCTTCAAGGTCGGTAGGAGCAAGAAGCGGAATACCTACAACAGCAGTAACGTGCTCGGACTCCTCTGTGTAGACAGGGTCGTTGTTTACGACCTTCTTTGCGATAACATAGTACATATACTTATCGCCGTTTTTAAGGTTCTTGTGAACGTACTTGTTGGTTGTAAGGGTCTTTGTGCCCACTTCCTGAATAAAGTTGCCTGTGATTTTGTAGATGTGGAGGATATACTCGGTAGCTCTGTCAACCTTTGACCATTCAACAGTAATCTGACCGTCACCCGGGGTAGCTGTAATATCCTGCGGAGCGTAGAAAGGAAGACCTACCGTTGCAACAGCAGGAGGCTTGGAGAAGTCACTGACAGGCTCCTTTACCTCGTTGATGATCTTGAATGCCTGGATCTCGTACTGATATGTTTCGCCGTTAAGCAGACCCGTATGCTCCCATTTCAAAGGAGTCGGACCTACTGAGAATACGTCAACATACTCATAAGTCTTGTTGCCGTTTTCATCGAGGATAAAATTGCCGTCAGCGTCCTTGAGAGCAAGGTCGTTGCCTTCCTTGTCGGTAAGCTTTGTAACTCTGATCTCAAAGCCCGCAACCTTCTTGTCAAGACAGCTCCATGTAACGATATTCTTGCCGTCGTCAGGAGTTGCAACAACGCTCTGAGGAGTGCTGATGGTTGTATTCAGCGAATGTGAGGTGTGAGCAAGCTGACCGATCTCTTCGCTTGCACTGGAGCCGCCGCCTGCCGAATAATCACGGTAAGCCGCAACATAATACCAGTATGTCACCTTGTTGTCAGCAGCCGTATCCACATAGGACAGGGTCTTGCTTCCGTCGTCGTATTTCTTTACGAGGTAATCCTCGATATTGAGTTCGCCGTTAAGATACTTGGTATTTTCTTCATCTGTAAGACGGTACAGATAATAACCCGTAGCTCTGTCAACCTTTGTCCAGGTAACGGTGATGGAGGTTTCGTCATTCTTTGCCGAAACGCTGGTTTTTGCAGTCATTGTATGTATAGTACCGCTTTTTGAGCTTATACTCTTAATGAAGTAATTGTCCAGCACATTGCTGTATTCACCTGCATAGGTTTCGTCGAAAGCATTCTTGTATGCAACAACACGGTAGCTGTAAAGAGTAGTAGGAGCAAGAGTATGGTCTTTGCCCGACTTCTGTATCCTACCGTTGCCAAGCTCGATGCCTGCCGCAAGCTCCTCAGCCTTCCACTGACCTATTTCCAGTTCAACAGGGTTCTTGTCGTCAAGATTTTTTCTGTAAACAATATAACCCGTCGCACCGTCGGTTTCCTTAAGAAGAGTAAGGATAACTCTCTGCTCGGTATCATTTCCCGGAATATCGCCCGGTGCCTGCTCGCCTGTCCTGTAATACTGCACAGTAAACACAGGGTCGGGAGTAAGGTATGCATAAGGCTCGGCAGTATAGCCGCTGCTTTCGGCCTTTACGGTCTTCCAGTCGTTTGCGCCAAGCTTTTTCCATACATCATAAGGATTGTCGTCGCTGTCATACATCTGTTCAATGATATAATAAGGTATGGATGTCTTTGCAACAACAGTAAAGGTGTACTCACGCTTAGGGTCAAGACCTTCTATAATATATTCATACTGGCTCTGGGTGTTTACAGCCTTTACATTGCCTGCAAGCTGCTTACTGTCGGTACCTGAGGTGTAGTAAACTTCAAAGGAGTATGCTCTCGGGTCATCTGTAAGCTTGACAGGGTATTCCCATTCCCACGCAACCTGGAAAGCGCTGTCGCCGGGAACGCAGGCATTTGTAATAAGTGTAGGCGCTTCGATATGATTAAGTCTTTCTTCATAGTATCTTGGCGGATCAAAATCATACTCGGTTTCAAGCTTGTACTGATTTGGGTCAAACGCCGCAAAAGCAGTTGTAAGCACCGCCGCAGGCACTATCATCATTGCAAATGCAAAGGAGAGCACCGCAGAAACAAATCTGAACCTGAGGGGACGTCTTGAATAAACGATCTCGTCCTGCTTCTTAGGCTTCGGAGCCGCTTCCTTTCTGCTGGATTTTATGCCCAGGAAGTTGCCGTTGCTGTCCGAAAGGGCAATGTCAATGTTGCAGACAATAAAATAAAACAGCTTTACACAGCCTGCCGCAATAAGGCACGGCAGCAGAAGCAGAGCGTTCTTCTCCGCAACTGCCGAAAGTTTTTTCAGTATTCTTTTTTTGGCGTCAAAATTGATCATAACCGAATTTGCTCTTAAACAGAGCCTCCTCCTTCTCCAAGTGGGTATCTGAAACAGAAGTCTGCACAAGTTTGTCAGTATATTTTTGTTGAATTATACAATGAGTATAAATACACAGGCAATTATCCTATGTTAATGATATTTAAATACAGTATATCACATTTTTGTATAAAAGTCCAGTAGACCACGCAAAAATTTTGCACAAAAATTTACCTTCATATACTACTTTCTACGCACCGCCGAATTTATTTTTAAACATTCTGCAAAGATAGACAGCAGGCACGGACAGCAGGAACCACATTGCCGAAAACAGCAGGCAGACCTGTCCCATTATGTTGAACGGACGTGACGAATAATCCCACACGTTCCACCCCAGCATAAGGTTTACAACACACCCCACCGCAAATTCCAGCGCAGTAATGACCATCGCCCCGAACAGACACTTTGCCAGCATACTTTCAAAAGGGTACGCCTCAAAATGACGGTACATTATCACCAGACACATTCCGCCCGTAAGCGTCATCGACCAGTGGGTGTGTCCCCTGAAGCAGATTTCTATCATCGAATACAGAATACCGCCGAACAGGAAAACTACCGCATTTTCTCTGATTTTCCCAAGCATTTTTCACACCTCCTCTGCGGAAATCTGTATTATTTTAACCTGCCCTGTCCCATATATAAAAGGAAATATCATCGCTTTGACATTCCGATTTTTGCTCCTTTTCGCTTCGTTTTCATATTTTTAACACAAATCCGTACTATAATTTAATCATTGAAAGAAACAAAAAGCTTTCAACAGTTTATCAAATGAAAAATTCCTTTTCACTTTCCTTAAACTTTCTCCTTGTCTGCGGAAATTTCCCCTTAAACCGCAGACGACGCTTAAAATGCCGAAAAAAATAAACGGCTGTAAATATATAACAGCTGTCCCCAAGCAGGGAAATATCCCTGCAGCGAGGGCAGCAAACAAACAATTCACTTTATAAAGTTTAACATACACACCTCCCTTTCACCAAAGATCCGTAAGCCTGAAGCTTGCGGATTTTTTGGTTTATTATGCCTGTAAAAATAAAACTGCTGCCGCAGAATATTCCGCAGCAGCCGCTTTAAAGATTATTGAAAAGGATCATTCATCAACGTCAAGTATAAGCTCAACATCAATATTTCCGTTGCTTCTTGCAAGAGTGATTATCATTTTTTCTCCTGCCTTGTGCTTGTTCTTAAGCTTGATAAGGGTATCCATATCCGTTACCTCCTCGCCGTCAGCGGCAACGATAACGTCGCCTGCGGCAATGCCTGCCTTTTCAGCGCAGGAGCCGGGTTCAACGGATTCTACGAACACGCCGCTTTCAATAGGCAGACCGTAGTAACGCTGTACCGACTGGGTGATCTCCATACCCGTGATACCGATTTTAGGGATAGTATTCTTTACCTCGCCCGTAGTCATAAGCTCGTTTATGATAGGGAGAGCGTCTGTTATCGGAATTGCAAAGCCTACGCCGTCAATGCTTGAGCCTGTAAGCTTTGAGGAGGTTATGCCAACGACCTGACCTCTGCTGTTGAGAAGAGGACCGCCTGAGTTGCCTGAGTTTATAGCAGCATCGGTCTGGAGAAGATTCATTGTAACGCTTCCGCCTGCGACCTCAACGGACATTTCCTTGTCAAGACCCGAAATGATACCGTCCGAAGCGGAAAGTCCCAGTCCCAGAGGATAGCCGAGGGTAATAGCCGTATCGCCCATTACCAGCGCCTTTGAGTCGCCTATCTCAGCAGCCGTGAGATTGTCAGCCTCAATTTTAAGTACAGCAAGGTCGGTGTTTGCGTCGCTTCCGATAACCTCTGCTTCGTATTCGGTGCCGTCCGACATTGTAACGGTGACCTTTTCAGCGTCAACAACCACGGTCTCATAATTGCCGCCTCCGCCGAAATTATAGAAGTTTTCAAAGAAGCTGAAGGGGTCGTTTCCGAAGCTTGGGTAGGTATCGTTATTATTTGTGCGTATCTGCTGTTCAGCCGAAATAACGTGAGCGTTTGTAACAATGTAGCCGTCAGCTGTAAAAACGATGCCTGTGCCTGTTGCACCTGAACTCATATCGTCAAATTCAGAGGTGATATGAACAACGGAAGGTGTTACCTTGTTTATTACCTCGGCAGTTGTAAGCACGCTTCCCACAGGCTTTGGCTTATTGGTAAGCGCTTCCGCAGATGAAGCCTGCTCGGTGGAAGCCGTAACAACGGGACGCTGTGTTTCGGCAACGGTACCGTCAGCGGAAACGGAAACTGTTTCATTGTTCATATTCGCAAGGCACGCTCCGCCGTAACCCGAAGCACCGCCTATAAGGACAACAGCCAGTATTGCCGCAATCGCCTTGCCTGCACCGCCGCTTTTCTTTGAAGGCTTTTCCTCAGGCTCAACAGGTGTAAAGCTTCCCTCGGAATAATTATAATTATTAGAATCGTACATAATATACAGTTCCTTTCTTTAAAAATCTTTTTTCAAAGCTGTATCTCTCTCAGCCACAGCTTAATATTATACCTCTTATGTGTAAAATCTGTGAAATCGTGCTGAAAAACCAATAAAAGTAATACTCCGCTTTTTACACAATTTTTGCAGTTAAAAATTTAAAAATAATATAGTGACAAAAAAATTACGATGTGGTATAATTATTACATTATTTATTATAGCATATTTTAAGATAAAATAAAAGTGTTTTTAAGAGGTGATGTTTGTGAAGAAAGCAAGAAAGACAATAGGTGTTATTCTTTCGCTCGCAGACGGAGATTATCAGAATAAATTCATCCAAGGCATACAGACCCGTGCTTATGCACTGGATTACGATGTTCTGGTTTTTTCTTCCTTCATAAAGGAAGGCTCATCACCCGAATGGCAGTCAGGCGAAAAAAACATTTACAATATGATAAATTACAGTATGCTGGACGCATTGATAATCGCACCCGATACAATGCAGCTTGAAGGCTGCCTTGAAAAAGTTATTGCCGATATAAAAAACAAATTCAAGGGTCCTGCAGTTTCGGTTGAGCTTGAGCTTGAAGGCTTCCACAGCATTTTCTCCGATGATGTGAAGCCCATTAAAAAGCTTGTGTCGCACCTTATCGAAGAGCATAATTTTACAGATATTGCCTTTGTAACAGGCTTTAAGGAACACCCTCATTCACAGAAACGACTCGAAGGCTACTGCGAAGCTCTCGTTGAACACGGGCTTGCTATCGACAAGGAACGTGTTTTTTACGGTGATTTCTGGTATTCCTGCGGTGAAAGGGTCGTAAACGAAATGCTTTCTACGGGCAGACCTCTCCCACAGGCAATAGCCTGCGCTTCCGACACAACCGCTATCGGTATCTGCGAGGAGCTTAAAAAGAGAGGCGTAAAAGTCCCCGAGGAAGTTGCTGTAGTAGGCTACGACTCAGTTCCTGCGGGCATAAACTACTACCCCTGCATAACCTCTGCCATTATCCCGTCGCAGAACACGGGCGCACAGGCAGTTGATTACATAAACGCAAAGCTTCTCGGAAAATCCCTGTCCCAATCAAAGGATTTAAGCATAGAAATAAGCGTGGGACAAAGCTGCGGCTGCGGCGTGAGCCTTGCGGAAAAGCAGAATATCCTGACCCAGAAATGGCGTGATACGGACGTTACAAAGGATTTCCACGCCGTTAACAACAATATGCTGGAAAGTCTCCTTTCCGAATCAGACCTTCACAGCTACCTGCTAACCCTCAACTGGTTTACCTATCAGATAGGCACTTTTGATAATTTCGCCCTGTGTCTTTGCGAAAACTGGGACGGTTTAAGCGAAAATATGGCCGATAACGAATACCTTAAAGAAGGCTATACTGAAAAGATGATTTTCGCAATCGAGCACGGTCAGGTGATAGAACATCACAGAGTAAATACAGACCGCTATTTCCCCCTTTCCGAAATGCAGCCCATACTGAACTACCGCCGTGATTTCCCCACAACATACTTTTTCACCCCCGTTCACTTCAACGACCGCTGTTTCGGCTATTCAGTCATAAGCTACGGCAGGGAAATACGCTCCTATGACGCTGTATACCGTATGTGGATACGCTTTGTAAACGGCTCTCTGGAAAGCTTAAGACGCCAGACAAAGCTTGAACTTATGTACAGGCATATGCGTGAAAGTGCCGTTATCGACAGTATGACGGGCATTTACAACAGAAACGGCTTCAACCTTTATGCCGATGAAATTTTCCGTTCAGCCGCCGACAACAACAAGAAAATGCTGGTAATACTTGGCGACCTCAACGGACTCAAATTCATAAACGATACCTTCGGACATTTTGAAGGTGACATTGCCATAAAAGCGGCAGCACGTGCATTCAGTTCGGTATGCGGACAGGACAAACGCTGTTTCCGTATCGGCGGCGATGAATTCATCATAATTTCCACGGGAGAGTATTCCACCGAGGAAATTGATACCTTCACAAAATCCATCCACGCACACCTTGAAGCTGACGCAATAAGATTAAAGAGAAATTATCCTCTCAGTATAAGTTTAGGTGTTTTCTACGATACGACAATTGGAATGAGCAACATTGAAGTTCCTATTTCCATTGCCGACGAGAGAATGTTCCGTGAGAAGGAACGCAGTAAATTAAACAGAAAATAAAGCGAAAGGTCTTACAGCAAAATTAAGCTGTAAGACCTTTTTATTGTATTATGCATTTATTTCTCTTTGTTTCGACCACATTTATCGCAGGAGTCTCCCGAATGATTCGTATATCCGCAAGATTCACATTTCCATGTGTGTATCTCGCCGGAAAATACCTTACTCGATGAAGGCGCAGAACGGTGAATCGGCGTTGAAGATGATACACTCATTCCGCTATTTGAACGCTCATACAGCTGACAGAATTTGTTTAATGTGGTTTTCATATCCTGAATATTTTCTGCCGCTTCCAATATCAGCATTGTACTGCTTGCAGATATTAGTACAACAAGTATTCCAATTACCGCTACAACCAGTCCCGCAATTTCCTTTCCTTCCTCAATAACGCTAAAGCCTAAAATTCCCGATGCTATAATCCCCAATACTATAACTAATGTCATAACAGTTTTAAGTAATTTTGCCCACATAGCAAAACCCTCCTTTTATACAATTTTCTACATTATACCATACTGTAATTATTTTTGCAACACTTTTGTGTTGCAAAAATAATCGTTTTGTGTTGTTTATTTTCTACAAAAAATAATGCATAATAATTATAAGGATATAATTATTATGCGGAGGAGTGGCATTTATGTTTAAAATTCAAAAGGGTTATGACACCGTCAGCAAATCATTCAGACTTCCCGTAGAAATGGTTGATAATCTGGAGTCACTCGCATTCAAATACAATTTATCGCTTAATCAGCTTGTGGTGCAATGTCTTAATTATGCCATAGAAAATTTAGATGAGGACAGCACTTCAACAGAAACAGGAAACAGATAATGCAAAACCGCCGTGCAAAACCTGCACGGCGATATTTGTTTAAGCTTATATTTTATCAAATGCCTGCTTTACATCGTCGAGAATATCCTCAACATTTTCAAGGCCAACGGAGAATCTGATGAGTCCGCCGTCGATGCCTGCCGCAACAAGCTGTTCGTCTGTAAGCTGACGGTGTGTTGCGGATGCAGGGTGAAGCACGCAGGTACGGATGTCTGCAACGTGTACCTCATTTGATGCAAGGTTAAGGCTGTCCATAAACTTTACAGCATTGTCACGGCCGCCCTTGATTGAGAAGGAAATTACGCCGCTTGTGCCGAGTGGGAGATACTTCTTTGCAAGTGCATTGTACTTGTCGCTTTCAAGTCCCGGATAGGAAACAAAGTTTACCTTGCCTGTGGACTCGATGAATTTTGCAACCTTGATTGCATTTTCACAGTATCTCTGCATTCTTACGTGAAGTGTTTCAAGGCCGAGGTTAAGCAGGAATGAGCTGTTTGCAGCAGGATAACAGCCGAAATCTCTCATTAACTGCATTCTTGCCTTTACGATAAACGGTGCAAATGCGTACTGTTCTGTATAAACGATACCGTGGTAGCTTTCGTCAGGCTCGGTCATGCAAGGGAACTTGCCGTTCTTCCAGTCAAACTTGCCGCTGTCTACGATAACGCCGCCGACCTGAACTGCGTGACCGTCCATATATTTTGATGTGGAGTGGATAACGATGTCAGCGCCCCATTCGATAGGACGGCAGAGGATAGGTGTTGCAAAGGTGTTGTCGATAATAAGCGGTACACCGTGAGCGTGAGCAGCCTTTGCCCACTTTTCAATATCAAGGACTGTAAGAGCAGGGTTTGCGATAGTTTCGCCGAAAACAGCCTTTGTATTTTCCTTGAATGCGGCATTGAGCTCTTCCTCGGAAGCGTCAACGTCAACCCAGATGCACTCGATACCCATTCTCTTTAATGTTACGCCGAAAAGGTTGATAGTACCGCCGTAGATTGAAGATGAAGCGATAAAGCTGTCGCCTGCCTCACAGATGTTTAAAATTGACAGGAGAGAAGCTGCCTGACCGCTTGAAGTACACATTGCGGCAACACCGCCTTCAAGTGCGGCGATTTTCTTTTCAACGGCGTCAGTTGTGGGGTTTTCGAAGCGTGAGTAGATAAGGCTCTTGGTAGGGTCGTCAAAAACAGCCGCTACGTCGTCTGTTGAGTCGTAAACATAGGTTGTGCTCTGAACGATAGGCACTACTCTCGGCTCGCCGTTCTTTGGTGTATAGCCTGCGTGCAGGCACTTGGTTTCAATTTTTGCGTTTGGGTTGATTTCTTTCATTTTCAGTCCTCCATAAAACGTTTTACTGTGATAAAGTCACATCCAGATTAATTATAGCACTTTTCTCTTTTCTTTTCAATAGAAATATATTCCGATTTTAAAATTGAACGATAGGAAATATCCAGAAATTCGCCGCTGTGGGCTTTGAAGTACTGTCTTAACGTGCCTTCGGGCTTAAAACCGCACTTTTCCATTACCCTGCCCGAGCCCGGATTTTTTACAGCGTGGCAGGCTCTTACCGAATTGAAGCCCACCCTGTTGAAGAGATAAGCCGTAACTGCGTCAAGTGCTTCCGGCATAATGCCTATGCCCCACCAGTATTTTCCTAAACAATAGCCTATTTCGGCAAATTCCGAGGAGGCATTATAGTTTACAACGCTGATATTTCCGATCGGCTCTCCTGTACGTTTAAGTATTATCACCCAGTTGTAATAATCGGTGTTGTTGTACTCGGACAGCCACAGATTTATGATATTTTCCGTATCGCTTACAGTACGGTGGCTTGTCCAGGTAAGAAAGCGTGTTACCTCGTCGTCGGACGCCCAGTTTTCAAACATTTTCGCCGCATCGTCCGACCTGAACGGACGCAGTATAAGACGTTCCGTTTCAATTTTATTTGTACCCACGTGGGTAAGCATTTTAATCAGTCCTTTTAAGCAAAATCATTGGTGTGTAGCGGATACCGCCCTCAATTCTCTCCATATCCGTTGCAATAAAGCCGTAATTCTTGTAAAACGGCAGACCGTAGGGAGAGGAATTGACCGTTATATTCCTTGCATTTTTCTCTTTAAAAGCAAATCCGCAGGCGGTATCCATAAGCATTCGTCCTATTCCCTGCCTGTGAAAGTCACCGTGAACAAACAGCAGGGAAATGTGGCTTCCGTTCCTCAGCGCACACATTCCCGCAAGCTTATCCCCACAGTATGCACACCAGAAAACAATATCGCCTTTTTCACGCATCCTCTTTAAATTTTCACCGTAAAGGAACTCACGGAACTCCCTTGCACCGTCCTCGCCGTAATCGGGAGCCTCATACACGTCAAAGACTTCCTCCGTAAGCTTTATTGCTTCGTCAATCACCCTGTCGTTTTCGGCTTTTTTAATTATTATCCCCACAATCTCACCTCCGAAATAAAAATACGGCTCAAAGCATTACGCTTCAAGCCGCTTTTACATCAATTCGTGCAAAATCCCATTACGGGCGCAGCAGCTTAAAGCCATTATGCATTCCGCACATGACCATACCATTCATATTCATAACTGCTGCGTTATAAATCTTCATAGCCGCTGTCCTTTCCTGTTTTAAAATAAATATTAACGGTATTATACTACGTCACAACAGTTTTGTCAATAGTAAAAATAAAAAACGGCACAGTTTTTTACCGTGCCGTTTATGATTGTTTTCAGCCTGATCAGCCTGTTGTCTTTACAGAAACAGACTTGGATGTTGCACCGGCCTTGTACTTGCCGTTAACTTCATCAAGAGCAACAACCTTGAACTTGTATGTTGTGTTCTTCTTGAGACCGCTGATGGAGCAGGCAGCGCTGTTTACAGTCTTGTACTTTTCATACTTGCCTGTCTTTGCGTTGTACTTGTATACTCTGTAAGCGTCAGCACCTTCAACAGCCTTCCACTTGAGCTTGATGCTTGATGCTGTGGAGGAAGATGTGAAGCCGCTTGGTGCAGCAAGCTTGGATGAAGGATACTTATACTTGATCTTGAAGCTCTTTGCATACTGTTCAGCGTCAGAACCCTTTGTAACGATCAGTGTAAGCTCCTTAGGAGTGATCTTCTTCTTGTCAGCAACAAGTCCGAAGCCAACGGATACACCGTTGCCCTTGTCGCTGTAAACATACATATAGAATGACTTCTTGCCGTCATTTCTTTCGTATTTTATGCTGCCGTTTGACTGAGGAATGCCTGAATAGCCGATATGCTGGTTATTGCTTGGCTGTTCAAATGTTGTGTTTGAAGGAATAACGATTTCGGAAAGATTGTAGCAGTTGATGAATGCATTGCTGCAGATTCTTGTACATGTTGAAGGAATGCTTACAGTCTTGAGGGATGCACATTCATTGAAAACATACTCATCAATTACGAACTTGTTGGAGCCCTTTGCAATAGTTACCTTTTCAAGGTTCTGGCAAAGTTCAAAAGCATTGTTGCCGATCTTGTTTGTAACGCCCTTCTTTAAATTGACTTCCTTAAGATTAAGGCACCAGCTGAAAGCGCCGTCATGAATTTTCAGTACACCGTTTGCTGTAATTGTTTCGAGGTTGTAGCAGCGTGAAAATGCTTCTGTACCAACGTTGCATTCACCTTCGAATGTTACGCTCTTTACAGCCATGTTGCCATAAAAAGCATGCTTGTCAACAGCAACGCCCTTTGGGATCTTGACGTGTCCGCCGTTACCCTTATATTCAACGATCCACTTTAATCCGTCATCGTCTTCTTCGATAACGAAGTCTGTTGACATTACTGCTTCGGAAGTGATAGCAAAACCGCTGTTTTCACCGTTAATATCAGGAACAGCAGTTACCGCACCGAATGCAACGACAAACGCAAGTGCAGTTGAAAGAATTTTTTTCATCTTCATGTATTTTTCCCCTTTTTTAATAATATTTGCTATAATTATACACCTGTCATTGCCAGAGTTTATGAATTTATAATTAACCGTTTTTTAACTTTGTTAAAACATTTACAAATAATCAAAATAGCCGCAAAGTATTATACAACTCTGCGGCTATTAATTATATTTTACTTAAGTAAATTGCACACGTCTTAGTATGCTACACCCTGCCACTTCATAGCGTCAGCGATCTTTACAAAGCCAGCGATGTTAGCGCCCATGATGAGGTTGCCCTTGTCGCCGTACTTTTCAGCTGTATCGTATGCAGCGTTGAAGATGTTTGTCATGATGCCCTTGAGCTTAGCGTCAACTTCTTCAGCTGTCCAGGAGTAACGCATGCTGTTCTGGCACATTTCGAGTGCGGAAACTGCAACACCGCCTGCGTTAACAGCCTTGGAAGGTCCGATAACAACGTTGTTTTCCTGGAGGTATTCAACAGCTTCAGCAGTTGTAGGCATGTTAGCAACTTCGATGTAGAACTTAGTGCCGTTAGCAACGATCTTCTTAGCGTCTTCGATACCAACTTCGTTCTGTGTAGCACAAGGCATAACAACGTCAACCTTAACGCCCCATGGCTTTTCGCCTGCGTGGAATTCAGCACCGAACTTGTCAGCGTAATCCTGTACCTTGTCACGGCCTGAAGCTCTCATTTCAAGCATATAAGCAGCCTTGTCAGCTGTTACGCCGTCCTTGTCGTAAACATATCCGTCAGGACCGGAAATTGTAAGAACCTTACCGCCCAGTTCATTGATCTTGAGAACTGCACCCCAAGCAACGTTGCCGAAGCCTGAAACTGCAAATGTCTTACCCTTGATGTCTTCGCCCCACTTGTTGAGTGTTTCGTTGCAGAAGTAAACAGCGCCGTAGCCTGTTGCTTCAGGACGGATAAGGCTTCCGCCGTAAGAAATGCTCTTACCTGTGAGAACGCCGTTTTCGAAGTTGTTGCAGATTCTCTTGTACTGACCGTAGAGGTAGCCGATTTCTCTTGCACCAACGCCGATGTCGCCTGCAGGAACGTCTACGCTTGCGCCGATGTGACGGTAGAGTTCAGTCATGAAGCTCTGGCAGAAACGCATGATTTCTCCGTCGGAACGGCCTCTTGGGTCGAAGTCGGAGCCGCCCTTACCGCCGCCGATCGGAAGGCCTGTAAGGCTGTTCTTGAAGCACTGTTCAAAGCCGAGGAACTTGATGATGCTTGCGTTTACGGATGGGTGGAATCTGAGACCGCCCTTGTATGGACCGATAGCGGAGTTGAACTGGCATCTGTAACCACGGTTAACCTGGATGTTGCCGTTGTCGTCAACCCATGAAACTCTGAATGAGATGAAACGTTCAGGCTCAACGATTCTGTCGATGATGCCGTTTGTTTCAAAAGACTTATCCTGTTCAACAACAGGCTGGAATGATTCGAGAACTTCCTTTACTGCCTGAAGGAATTCAGGTTCGCCGGGATTGCGCTTTTCAACATTTTCATAAACGCCCTTGAGGTATGCATTTGTTAAAGCCATTTTAAAAATCCTCCTAATATAATTGGATAAAATTAGCAGATTTCACATTGCTCTGCCCTTATGAAAATAATTATACACTAACGTATTAAATTATGCAAGTGTTTTTCGAAAATTTATCAATATTTTTTCAAAAAACTCAAAAATCCAACGTCTGATGAAGCAAAAATGAAATATTGCACAATGTTTACTGCAAATTAATTACATATTTTAACAATTAAGGCGGCATTTTCGTTATTAAATTAACGCAGTTAAAAATTCGAAGACAGTAATTGACATTTTTATCAGGCAGGAGTAAAATATAATCAGAAGGATTTTTAAAATCACTACACTTTGCAAGGAGGAAGCCATATACTATTTTAATAGTGTAAAAGCAAGAAGATATGTACATTGATTTTCACACCCACGCATTCGCAGACGCTATTGCGGAAAGAGCAATCGCAAAGCTTGAACAGACCGTAATCGACTCAGGCTACGAGGAGCGTGCCGTTACGAACGGTACGGTTTCAGACCTGCTCAGGCGGCTGGAGGAATGGGGCATCGATAAAGCCGTGCTGCTACCTATCGCAACAAAGCCTTCACAGCAGACTTCTATCAACAACTGGGCAAAGGAGGTAATGTGTGACAGACTCATCTGCTTCGGCACCGTCCATCCCGAGGCAGAGGACGCACTTGATGAGCTTGAACGCATTAAATCACTGGGTCTGAGAGGGGTCAAGCTCCACCCCGATTATCAGAACTTCTTTGCCGACGAGGAACGTCTTTACCCTATTTACAGCAAGTGTGCGGAGCTGGGGCTTCCCGTTATCTTCCACGCAGGTCTGGACGCAATGTGCCCCGATTGTATCCACTGCACCCCCGAAATGAGTGCACGGGTGCTTGAAAAGTTCCCTGACCTTACCGTGATTCTTGCCCATATGGGTGGAAACGAGTGCTGGGACGACGTTGAAAAGCATCTTGTGGGAAAGAACGTTTACCTTGACACAGCCTTTGCTGCGGGACATCTTACCCCCGAACAGGCTGTAAGAATTATCCGTAATCACGGTGCCGACAAGATACTTTTTGCTTCGGACTGTCCGTGGCACGGCTCCGATAAAGAGCGTGATTTTGTGCAGAATTTACCTCTGACTCACGAGGAAAAAGAGCTGATTTTCTTTAAAAATGCCATCAGACTGCTGGGTGACACATAATATTTTTATACAATTAACACAAACGAAACAATTACTTTTCGACTGTTATGTGAAATATGCAATAAAGGGGAAAACCCTGATATTATTTTGTGATAAATGTGCAATATAATTAGACATTTTGTTCAAAATAACATATTGCTAATTTGTAACTAAAATGTTATAATAGCTTATAGTATTGTAGGTAAACTATGCCTAAATCACTATTATTCCATATCGGAGGTGTCAAAACTATATGAAGACATTTATTTACACCGCAACCGACGTTCAGGGCAATACCGTCAAGAACGCAAAAATGACTGCGGAAGACGTAAATGACTTTCTGGAGAAGATTCACGAAAAAGGACTTTTCTGTTCCAGTTACAAGGAAGCTTCTTCCAAATCGTCAAGCACTCTTCATAAGTTCTCAATCAAAGAGCTGTCAGCCGACTGCCGTCAGCTCAGTGCTATGCTGACATCTGGACTTACACTTGTAAAGGCACTGGATATTCTGTACAAGGAACAGCAGAAAAAGGGTCCTAAGCAGATTTACCGTGAAATTTACGAAGAAGTTCAGAAGGGTTCGGCTTTCTCGGACGCATTGAAAATGCAGCAGGGTGCATTCCCGAGCTTCATGATTTCAATGATCCAGGCAGGCGAAGCGTCAGGTAGCCTTGACGTAATCTCAAAGCGACTTGAAGACAACTATGCAAAGGAAGCAAAGCTCAACAACAAGATCAGAGGTGCTCTTATGTACCCTATCATCCTTGCCGTACTTTGCGTAATCATCGTAATCGCACTCTTCACATTCATCCTTCCTACATTTAAGGATCTCCTTACCGAAGAAGATATGAAGGGCCTGACAGGTGCGCTCTTTGCATTCGCAGACAGCCTCACAGGATATTGGTACATATATGTGGGCGTTGTAGTAACTCTCGTATTTGTAATCAAATACGCCCTTAAAGTCCCCAGCGTCCGTTATCAGTTTGACAAGTTCATATGTAAAGGACCGGGCTTCGGCAAGCTCGTAGTAAAGGTTTACACAGGTAAGTTCGCAAGAACACTCTCCTCCCTTTACTCCTCAGGTATCCCTATGGTTGAAGCTCTCGAACGTTCATCCGCTATCCTCAACAACAGCTTTGTTGAAAAGGCGTTTGAAACAGTAATCGACGAAGTTAAGCAGGGTGAACAGCTTTCCGTTTCCATCCAGAGAACAGGCATCTTCGAATCAATGTTCTGCTCCATCATCTACGTTGGTGAAGAATCAGGTGCCCTTGATACGATCCTTGAAAAGTCCGCTGACTTCTACGAGGACGAATCAGAATCAGCTATCCAGCGTCTTGTAGGTATGATCGAACCTCTCATGATCATCATCATGGGTGGTGCTATCGGTCTTGTAATCGCCGGCGTACTTCCTGCTATCTACAACTCCATGGGTAACATTGCAGGTTAATAAAAAAATAATTATATTAAATAAATTTGTGAGGTGACGAGTATGCTTTCATTTGATATTACCGACAGACACGTCCGCATTATTCGTGGTACCGAAGCACACGACAAAATCAAGGTTGCGTCCGCTTCTACCATTGATCTTGAGGAAGGTCTGATTGTTAATGGTCACATTAAAGATATTCCAAGAATGGCAACAATCATCAACGATGAACTCAAGAGAAAGAAGATGGCTGATAAGGAAGCTGTTATCAGTATCTCCTCAAACCTTGTAATCTTCAAGGAATTACATATTCCTAAGGCTAAGGGTACACAGCTGCTCTCAATGGTTCAGAACCAGATGCAGCACACAATGGGTATCGCAGACGACTATTCCATCTCCTACACCATTGCAGGTGAAGTTGAGGAAGACGGCGTTCAGGCACTCAAGGTTCTCGCAACAGCTTGTCCTTTTGAAGTCGTAGACTGCTTCAGAAAGGTATTCTCAATGCTCGGTATCGGTCTCCGTTCCGTAGCGGTTGCTTGTAACACGATCACAAGAATCATTCTTACCGACCCTAAGATGAAGGCTAAGATGCCAATGCTTCTTGTTCAGATCGACCCTAACTTCGTAAGCCTTAATCTTTACGAAAACAATCAGCTTACATTCTCACGTTTCGCTTCTATCGACCCTGTTGACTATGACAACTCCCCTGACTACATTTATGAAGCTGTAAATGAAAACATCTTCAGAATGTTCCAGTTCCAGAAGCAGAGAAACGGTGATAATCCTATCCAGAACGTAGTATTCTACGGTGATACAACAGAGTACATCCGTCTTACAAACGCTCTTGAACAGATGGACATCACAACAAGCCTTCTCGGTGTTCCTAACAACATCGGCGGCTATGAAAACTTCGAATTCCAGGCATACGCAAACGCTATCGGTGCCATGTTCAGAAACAACAAGGAATCCGAACGTATCAACCTTCTTGAAGTTGACGCAGCAGTAGGCCGTTCCGCAGCAGGTGCTTCCTTCGCAGCAAGCGTTGGTGTTGCAGCTCTCGTTTCAATCGCACTGGTTGCAGGCGTAACTGTATTCTTCAACATCACAAAGAGCCAGTATCAGGCTGACACAGCTGAGATCCAGGCTTGGCTCGATAGCGCTGAAACTGCACAGAGACTCGCTGCAGTTGATGCTATGCAGGAAAAGGTAAACAAGGTTACTTCCTTCAGAGACGGCGTTCAGAATGCTATCAATCTTTATGAAGCACACCCTGTTCTTGACACACAGGTAGTTTCCGACATCAGAGCAAACTACGAAGGAACAAGCGCAGAAATCCTTTCTATGAACATCAGCAACGGATTTATCAACGTTATCGCTTCTGTTGATGATAACACAGAGCCTGCAGCTATCGCAGCAAAGTTTGTTGAACAGGATATTTTTGATAATATCACTTACACAGGCTTTAACTTTGCCGGCGACGAAGCTGTTGACGTATACGAATTCCAGCTTACAGCGCAGATGCGTGAAATTCCTGAAGAAGAAACGGCTGAAGAAACAGCAGAGGAGGTTGAATAATTATGAAGCTTTCATACAGAGATAAAGTCATATTCATTTGTGCGATCGTAATTGTAATTCTCGTAGCAGGTTTCTTCCTCTTCATCAAGCCTAAGTATCAGGAAATGACATCTGCAAAGAGCAGACTTGAATCCAAGGAAGCTGAAAAGGTTGAGGTTCAGGCTAAGATCGACACCCTCACTCCTCTCGTAGATCAGCTTAAGGCTACTGCCGAAGAGGTACAGGCAATGCAGGAAAGATTCCTTCCTGAACAGGACCCATACCTCAACGAACAGTTCATCTATGAAATCCTTGACCAGAACAATGTAGAAGTTCTTTCACTCTCAACAACATATACAACTGCTGAAGCTCTTGAAGATTATATTGTATATCCTTCCAATGTTGTTGCATACGACCTTCTTGTACAGGGTGACCTTTACAACGAGCTTCCTGAAGAAGTTTACAACGCATACAATGATATTGACTATCCTGATCCCGCAAACATCACAATCGGTATCACAAATGTCAATATCACATATGCAGATGACTATGATCTTACCAACGTTTACAAGTTTATTGATACTGTTGCTGAAGACGAAAGAATCTTCCGTGTTCTTAACGTATATCAGGTTGCAGAAGACCCAAGCAAACCTGTTTACGAAAGCCAGATGACAGTTCAGATCTACTCTATCTATCCTCTTAACATCGAAAAGATCATGGAGGAAACCGATGAGGTTGAAATCGTAGCAGTAACTGAAGAAGCTGCTGCCGAATAAAATTAACTATATTTTACCATATGCCGATGAAGCGAGCAAATTCTTCATCGGCTAAAGTGGTAAATATATATAGCAAAAAACTTTTTAAAGAAGAATAATAAAGGGGCTGCGGTTTATGCAAAGTAACTGCTGCTTCTTAGAAAGGGTGGTTTTATGGCTAAAAATTCAAATGCTAAAGCTGGTAAAAAGCTGCGCGGTGCTGTACTTAGTCTTGTACTTATCGTAATGTACGTGCTGCTTATCATGCTTATGGCAACTCTGGCTGTTGTTTCAACGGCTAAGAACAGATCATACAGCAAATTTGAAGAAAACCAGGCATACTACACCGCACGTTCCGCGATAGACGTATTTGAAGCAAACGTCCTTGAAGACTCAAGCTACATTGCGCTTTCCGACACACACGGAACCAGAACATTTACCTATACCGATGAAAACGGTATTAATCAGACTGTAAGTATGTCACAGGGCTTCGGTATGCAGATGGATCTTTTCAGCATCAAGGCTCACGCAAAGACAATGCAGGAATATGAGGCTCTTGCAGATAAGGAAAACACCTTCTCTGCTGACCCATATGCAAATCCTACAAATGCACATATTGATCCTACCGACCCTGCCAGCTCACTGTATTCGGATCTCTCCTTCGGCGTAGTTCCGACCAATAATTACATTGAATACGAAATCACTATGCCTGATACTCTGGCAGATGCAACCCTCAAAAAGTACGGTAAGTACATTGAACAGGCTTCAACAACAAAGGCAACAATAAGAGTTGAGGTTCTTGCACGTGAATTCAACGACATAGGCAATCACAAGAAGGATGAGATGTTTGTAAAGATCACATCAAAGATTCCTTACCAGAACACTGTCGGCGAAGTTTCAAGAATCGTTGAAATCAGCAATCCTAACGAACCTGAAATGTTCTCAAACGGTATCACATCCTTCGGTGCTATGACAAACATCGATAACGCAACAATCATCGGCGGTCTTTCAACTCAGAACGATGTAACCTTCGGAAACACAGGCGGCGTTATCGGTGAAATGTACTGCGGCGGCGACATCTACCTTCAGGGCGGCGGTAGCTGTACAACTCTTGCCGCAGGCGAAGCAACACTGTGTAACGGCGACTTTGACGCACAGAACAACTTCAAATACCTTACAATGGACATTGCTTCCCCTCCTGACCCGATGGAAACTCCTATCGTTTTTGTGACAGGCGACATCGACAGTTCTTCCCAGTTCACATGGGCAGGCGGTTATAACGCAACTCCTGAAGAAAAGGTTACTCTTATCTGCAATAACCTTATCACAACAGGCTCACAGCCTTACTCCATCAACGGTGACGTTATCGTTCTCGGAAACCTTGTTGCAAGCTCCGACTCCTTCAAGATAAACGGCAACGTTTATGTAGCAGGTAACATGACAATCGGTGACCCGCTGTGGTCAGGCACAAATATCTCCCCTGGTAATTTTGCAGGCAACTATTACGTAAAGGGTCAGGTTGAAGTATTTGACCACGACTTCGCAAACGCTCCTGCAATAGACATGGCAAATATCCATTCACCTAACAATATCAAATATCATTATCCCGACCCTGCAACAGGTGCGGATATGGACGATATTTTCTCAAATCCATGCTCGTTCAGCTATGATTTTGCAACAAACCTCGACATCACAGCATCAGTTGACCCTGATGAGGGTGCCGAAATCACTCTTCCTGAGGTTACAGGCACAAATAATGTTCAGGCTTGCACATATACAAGAACAATTCCTGTATATTCATCTGCTTACAGCGACTACTTCACAGTTTCCGATACAGCTCCACACGATTTTATCTCTCCAAGAGAAATCCAGGGTGCTTCAATCGTTAAGATCGTTCCGCAGGATAAGAGAGACATCGGTAAGTACGAACATCCTGAAGAAGCAAGCGGTAAAACTCTTGACTTCTATGATCCTACAAACGTATGCCCAAGCGGCGGATATTCAGCACTTCCTGCATCAGGTACTGCGGGCGTTTCAGGTGAACAGAATTTCTACCTTGCAGGCGGAAATCTTAATCTCAAACTGACAGGTTCAGGTATTGCTAATATCTTCCTCCAGCCAGGCGGATATTATCAGGGCTACATCCAGTCCGCAGACGCTATTCAGGTAAACTTCCTTGCTCCTCAGGGAAACTATACATGGAATGTAGCAAACTACACAGACAGCGTTCTTGCTGCACTCCAGGCAGGCGTAATCAAGGCAGGCGACGCTGCCGACGCTCTTAAGCCTCCGTCTGTTTACTTCTACGTTGACGGTAACAGCACATGGAACATGACTCAGGCAGGCTGGTGTCTCCTGACAGGCTACTTCTACGGTCCAAGTACACAGCTCAACGGCTCAAAGGGTCTTGACACAGGCAGAGTATCAGGCGTTTCAAGCTACAGCTATATGTACAACGGCGATTACGTAAAGAATGATACAGGTGCAAACGTAACAGCTAATCCATTCTGTATCGGCGCAATGGTTGTCGGCGGTGTATCAGGTCTTAACAATAATGCTGTTATTACATTCCTCGCACCTGAATCAATATTTACAATTCCTGTTATAAACGGCGCAATCGCACCTATCTATTCATTTGACGCTTACGAACACAGAGCAAGATAAGGAGGGAATGCAATGAAAAAATTAAAGGGTTTTACGCTGGTTGAATGTATCGTTGCTCTTGCAGTTTTAGGTATTGCCTCCCTCGTTATGGTTGAAATCTACTCAAACATATGCAGAATCAACCGAGGAAACCACGACACAAACTCCAGCCTTGCCTATCAGATGAAATATGTTGAAAAGAAAGACAACATGCAGGCTATCAAGATCAAGGCAAATGAATCCTATGACGCATCAACGGGGCTTCCTTTAAACAATCAGGCTCCTCATATGCGTACAGGCGTTACACACATTTACGTAAAGGGCAACGGAAACGAGTACAGCTACCCTGTTGACTACAACGTTCTCCAGAACCGTGACCAGAATGACGAAGCAGCATTTATTTATGACGCTGCAACAGATACCTGGTCTGCAAATTCAAACTATATCGGCGACAGAGAGGATAACTACTACCTCAGCTACAAATACTGGACGCCGAACCAGCCATAAGGGGGAAATGAAATGAAGAAATCTTTAAAAGCATTTACCCTTGTTGAGCTTATCATTGTTATGCTTATCATGGGTATCCTCATGACAGCGCTTATCAATATGATGAAGCCTATCCGTTCAACCTATCTTGATGCAACACTTTACGAAACACAGCGTACAACACAGAGCGGTATCGTAAAGTACATTACGGAAAACCTCCGTTATGCAAAAAGCGTAGGCATTTACACACCGGGTGTTTCCACTCAGGTCAAAGCCAGCGGCGGCTCTACTCAGACAATCTCCTTCAACGGCGACGCTGAAGACGCTGTAATCGCATTCAAGAAAAGAACAGGCATTACCGATGATACAAAAATCAAGGTAATCACAATCGACAACTCTACACCATATACCTACGCAGGCAGAACATATTACGGCCGTCTTCTTGTAAGCAGACCCGTAACAACAAGCACAGGCAATACCACTTCCACAAAGATCGACAATGCTGATATTGTCGGCACAAGCGAAGGCTACGGAAGAATTGCCCTCGGCGCAGGTTACTACGGCAACTATTCCTACTCAATCAATGTCGTTCCTGACTATGAGCTTGCAGAAGGACTTGAGTCCGACCCTACAACAACAGGCGGTGCAGGCGGCGGCGGTCCCGCAGGTTCAGGCAACGCTATCAACGACCAGTTCACCAAGCTTGTCCTTCCCGGTAACGGATACGGCACAGGCGGCGTAACACCTCCTGGTGTAACACCTCCCGGTCCCGGCGGCGGCGGTACAGGTTCAACCGATAAGCACATCAAGTGCACAGGTGCTTTCAACGTTACAGTTTCAAGCATCACTTCCGCTTCAATCGACGACAACGGTAATCTCGTTACTGACGCTGATTCCTCAAACACAGCTTACCACCACGTTGAAACAGAGGGTCTTGCAAACTGCCCTAATACCCTCATCGGCAAAAACGTTGCTGACACACGTTTCATCAGAAGAACAGGCACAGGTACAACTCTCAAGCCTGCTGGTACAGTTACACAGGGTACAAATACATACATTGTATTCACTATCCCTGACTACGAATAAGTAAAAAATTACAGGGTGTGTAAAACACTACACACCCTGTAAAAAAACTTATTTTTTACATCATTTCAGGTACGGTAATAAGTCCGACGTACCAATCAAAGATGTCCGCACCGAAGAATAATGCGGCTACAACTCCTATTGCAAGGAACGGACCGAACGCAAACGCATTATCCGTTTCACCTTCGGTTTTGCTGTTCTTTATCTTAATTACAATCGCTGCGGTAGCTCCGAGGATTATCGCAATGAATGTTGCTGAAACACAAGCCTTCCAGCCTAACATAAGTCCTGAGGCTGCCATAAAAAGTACATCTCCCATTCCGAAACCGTAAACAGGACCGTTCTCCTTGATTACCGCAAGCTTTTCTTCAGCAGCTTTTTCAAGCTTGGCTCTTTCCTTATCGCTGAGCTTCTCGGTTTTAAGACGCTTCTTAAGATTCTTTAAACTCTTGTGCTCCTCGCTTATGAATAATTTATAAAAAAGAGGAGTAATCACAAATCCGATTATCAGAAGGGGTACGCTTACACAGAAAAATCCGATTATTCCGTCAAGCACCGTAACATCGCACGCACGAAAACGTGTCGGACGGACAATACTCAGTACCCTCGTTGCAAAAGCAACTATACCGATATAAAAAAGCACAGATGTTGTCATATGCTGTGTATCAAAATCCTGAAATCCGACTACAATAACGCCTGCAATAAAAAGACATACAAGTGCAGGATAAAGAAAACCATTGTTGACAAAATCGCAGTTTACAAAGGTAAGTACAAAAATTACACCTGTCAACCCTTCAACTATCGAATATCTCGGTGAAATCGGTGCCTTGCAGGCACGGCATTTACCGCCCAATATAAGCCAGCTGAAAAGCGGTATCAGGTCATAGCGCTTGATTTCGGTACCGCAGGTCATACAGTGTGAGTTCTGTTTGGTAAGGGACTCACCCATTGGAAGTCTTAAAATACATACATTTAAAAAGCTTCCGATACAGATTCCGAAAAAGAATACCATTACACATACTCCGACAAAAAGAACAGCTTCAAGATCGATCATTCCTGACGCTGCCAATGCCGTAAAAGCATAATTCATAGCAAAAACTCCTTTACTTTGTTAATATGATACTCTTATCTTAACATATATTTTTAATAATTACAATAGTTATCATATTAAAACACGCTTTCAGTTCCGGGGAACCGGATTTGATATGCTGCAGTGTTGCCGTGAAATACTGCAGACCGCACAAAAATTATCTTCACGGAGAAATGGGGAAAACAATGAAAAATATTCCTATCGGTCAGTACATGGTTAATGAAGGCATTATTACCGAACAACAGCTTCAGCACGTTCTTGACGTAAAAAAAGAACAGAACACAGCAGGTAAATATTTCGGTGACTATGTAATCGAGCTTGGTTATGTTACAGACATCCAGTTCGGACAGGCACTTGCTAAAAAGCTTAACGTGCCCTTTATCGACCTTAACGACCCTGAAACAATAATCGACGTTGAATCGGTAAGAAAACTTCCTGAATCTCTTGCCAAGAAGCACAATGTTATCGCTATCAAAACTACCGGTAAAAGACTTACCGTTGCTACAAATGACCCTGTAAACTTCTATATTTTCGAAGAAATCAAGGTTATGACAGGTATGGACGTTGTTCCTAACCTTGCTACAAAGGACGCTATCGTCAAGGCAATCGGTAAGAACTACTCCATGCAGAATACATCCAACATCCTCAGCAGCGTTGAAGACCAGTTCAATGAAGATGACCTTAATGCAATTGATGACGAATCCGCAGAAAGAATCGATAATGCGCCTATCGTTAAGCTTGCTACAACAATCGTTGAAAACTCCTTCCGTGCTGACGCAACGGATATTCACATCGAGCCGTTCAAGACCTACACAAGAATCCGTATCAGAGTTAACGGCGACCTTATCGAGCTTATGAACATCTCAAATGTTGTACATAACGCACTTGTAACCCGTCTTAAGATCATAAGCGGTATGAACATCGCAGAAAAGCGTGTGCCTCAGGACGGACGTTTCTCACAGGTCGTAGATGGTACAACACTTGACGTCCGTGTATCTAACCTTCCTATGGTTAACGGTGAAAAGGTCGTTATCCGTATTCTTTCCACAGGTAACGTTGCTCTGCGTAAGATCACAGACCTCGGTATGACAGAGTACAACTATGAAAGATTCTCCAAGCTTATCAAGGTTCCTCAGGGCGTTATGCTGGTAACAGGACCTACAGGTTCCGGTAAAACAACAACTCTTTACGCTGCGCTGGGTGAGCTTGCTAAGCCACACGTAAACGTAGTAACAGTAGAAGACCCTGTCGAAAAGGACATCGAAGGTATCAATCAGTGTCAGGTTAACGCTAAGGCAGGTATGACATTCGCCGCTGCTCTGCGTTCTATCCTCCGTCAGGACCCTGATATTGTAATGATCGGTGAAATGCGTGACCAGGAAACAGCTGAAATCGCTATCAGAGCTGCTATCACCGGTCATATGGTTCTTTCAACACTTCATACAAACGACTCCGCTTCAACAGTAACCCGTCTGGTAGATATGGGCGTTGCGCCTTACATGGTTGCAACATCTCTTATCGGTATCGTTGCTCAGCGACTTGTTAAGAAGATATGCCACGATTGCCGTACTCCTCGTATTTCAACGGAGGAAGAAAACGAACTGATGGGTATCAGCCAGTCGATTACAATTTACGACGCATGCGGCTGTCCTAAGTGCAACAACACAGGTTACACAGGACGTACCGCTATTCACGAGATCCTTACCTGTACCCCTGAAATGACAGGTCTTATCGCAAACGGTGCGACAATCGACCAGATCGCAGCACTTTCCAAGCAGCAGGGTACAAAGCTTCTTCGTGATAACGTTTCGGAACTTGTACAGCTTGGTAATACAACAATCGACGAGCTTGTCAGAGTTACATACGCAGTTTAATAACCTGCGGTATAAATTTAATCTGTTTATACTTGAAGTATTTAGATTAAACGGCATTCCCCTATCATAAAAACAGCGAAAGGACACTTAAATTATGGATATGGAAAACAGACCACAGGAAAAAGTGCTCATCAGTATTGACAAAATTCTCGATGAAGCACGTGTACTCGGATGCTCCGACGTTCACTTTACAGTAAAAATTTCACCGGTAGTAAGACTTCACGGCTCATTAAGAAAGCTCAGCTCCTACCCTGAAATGTCAGAAGCAGGCGTTATGAAGCTTGTTGAACAGATGACAACAGGCCGTAACCTTGAAAATATCAAGAACAAGGTCGATACGGACTTTTCATACGTAACAAGAAGAGGTTACCGTCACAGAGTTAACGTATATCATCAGAAGGGCAACACAGCTATCGCTATCCGTCTGCTCAGAAATGATATTCCTACACTTGCAGACCTGGACCTTCCACCGATCCTCGGTGAATTCTCACTCCGTCCAAGAGGACTCATCCTTGTAACAGGACCAACAGGTTCCGGTAAATCTACAACACTTGCTGCTATGATCGACTATGTAAACATCAGCCGTTCTGCGCACATCATCACAGTAGAAGACCCTATCGAATACGTACACGAACATAAACGCTGCATGATCAACCAGAGAGAAGTAGGCGACGACGTTGAATCCTTCGCTATGTCCCTCCGTGCCGCACTCCGTGAAGACCCTGACGTTATCCTCGTCGGAGAAATGCGTGACTTTGAAACAATCAACGCCGCTGTAACAGCCGCTGAAACAGGTCACCTTGTAATGTCCACACTTCATACAACCTGTGCTGCCGATACAATCAACCGTATCATCGACGTATTCCCTGCTCACCAGCAGAACCAGATCAGATCCCAGCTTGCAGCCGTACTCGTAGGCATTATCGCTCAGACACTTATTCCTAAGGCTGACGGTACAGGCCGTATTGCTGCCGTAGAAATCCTCAACGCAACAGACTCCGTTAAGGCTATGATCCGTGATAACAAGGTTCACCTTATCCAGACAGCTATCCAGACAGGTAAGAAGGACGGCATGGTATGTCTTGACCAGGAGCTTGCAAAGTATGTAAGAGAAGGCGTTATTACAGATATGGCTGCTCGTGAAAAGTGCCTTGACGTTGCAGAATATGAACGTTACATCAAGTCACTGGGCGGTGCACCTTCAATGACAAGATATAACTAAAACGTTTAATTGACATATTAACATACTGTAAACACAGTAAATTGTGCAAGTTGTCATAAAACACAAAACAAAAGATATTTTTGCGCTGATTATGTGGAATTTGCAATATAAAATGCGCTCCGTTTAAAATTTATTCGGAATTGTACATATTTTAGTCAAAACGTCAAAAAAAAATCACAATATTAGTGATTTGGTGATATAATAAACAAATTCACAAAATTAGTGCAAAAATATTCATTTTTCTATTGACAAAATACAATTAACGTAATATAATATAGACAGTAAGAGGAAAGCCTATACAGAAAAGGCTAATCTTATCAGGAGGCGAGTCCAATGAATTCAAAAACATCCGGTGACCTCCGATGCAGTAAAAAGGCTGCATTAAAAAAGGTCAAGGGTTTTACCTTGCTGGAACTGATTATTGTAATCGCAATAATTGCAATCCTCGCAGGTATTTCATCTGTTCTTGTTACAGGTTTTATCCGTGATGCGAATTGTGAATCCGTGAACAACAGAGCCCAGCAGGTTTACGCTTCAGTGCAGAATATGCTGGTTGAATGTGAGATCGATAATGACTCTACTTTCATTGATCCCGGTTATGTTAACGGCGGCGCAGATTTTGAGCCGGTATATGTTTATCTTGCTCTTAACTTCGACAACGGTGAGCTTGACAAGACAAATACAACGGTTGTAGGTATGAATAAGATGGGTACTGCATCCACTGTAATTCCATACGACGGAGCAAGCGCTCAGACAACCAAGTCCTACGATTTACTGGTACGTTATCTCAAGGATACTCTGGCAGCAGACTTCACAGGTTATTCTTACGTTTGTATCGACCTTGAAAGTTATGTTGTTGACTCAGTAGTGTATTTTGAAACTATGTCCAAGGCTTCAAATGCATTCAAGGGCAGTAACGCATTTATCGACCAGTATCAGAAAAACGGTGCATTTACGTCAGGTATTTCAAAGCTTGTTTATGGCTGCAAGGACGTTCTTCACCAGAAGGATATTTACGACGAATTAGGTGTTTACACAGGATTCCATCCTTATATGAACAATGTTTCCAGTGAATATACACTTAAGACTGATCTTTATCCTCACCTTTAATCTTCGGAAAAGCGCGGTTTACGCTTTTTATACAAAAACATTTTATAATTGAAAAGGAGGAATTTCCCATGAGAAATTCAAAAATGAAGGGCTTTACCCTTATCGAACTCATCGTAGTTATCGCAATCATCGGTATTCTTGCTGCTATCCTCGTACCATCTATGCTTGGTTACGTTAAGAACTCAAGAATCACATCCGCTAACGCTAACGCTAAGCAGGTTTACAACGCTGCAGCTTCCGCTCTTACAGAAGCAAGCATCGCTGGTACACCACTCGCTAGCACAAACGACGTTGTAAAGTCCGGTGCTATCACAGCTTCTACAGATGCTAAGACACTTATGGTTACATTCAACAAGGCTGACCTCGACCTCTTCCCATACCTTGGCGAAGCTTACACAGGTGAAGGTTACGCATTCTTCAAGCCAAAGTCCTACGCAGTAGTTTACACAGCTTGGGCTCAGGATAACTCTTTCTATGATGGTTGGGATACATACACAGGTGGTAATGGTGCTCCAACAGCTTCTGAACAGAAGTCCCTCTGCGATGACAACGGTATCGTTGGCTTCCACCCACTCAAGGCTGATGCAACCTAATTTCTGAATAGAAATACTTAATTAGCTTTAAATAAAAACGGCGGTTTTCTTAACCGTCGTTTTTTTTAACTGATTTTAATAAAAGCGGAGTATTTGATATGGATAATAAAACTATAATTATTTCATCTGTGATAACCGTGATATGTCTTGGAATTCTTTGCTGTCTTGTGCCCATAGAGCAGAAGCGTGCATTGAAAGAAGAATGGGGCGAAATTGCGGTACTTGCAGAAACTGACGAAAAAGCTGCTTACATTATTGAAAACAAGGAATTGTACCCACCAGACGTTCTTTGGGTTTACTACAATTGCAACAACCCCGACAGACTAGACTTTGTTTACAACTACCCATTCTACATCAATCAATCCAGAACAGTAGCTTTTACCGAGGATGAGCTTAACTGCACGGAAGTCCCGGCAATTTATATGAACGATCTTCGCTGGTGTTACGATAAAGTGGGAGAAAACTACATCTACGTTGATGGATGTGTCACAGTTGCATTGACAATGGCAAACCTCTATCTTAATCACAACGATGCGGTAGACCCCGTAAAGGTAGCGGATTATGCAACACAGAACGGCCTTTGTTCTCCGATGGGCGGCATTATGGCTGAACAGCTTCCTCAGATTTTTAATTATTTCAACATCGAATTCATTGGCCATAATTTCGACCTCGATAACGATGTTAAAGTTACCGAGGATGAATTAAAGGCTGCACTCGACAAGGATGATACCGTAGTTTATGCGGGAATGACAGGCGATACTTTCGGTTATCACGCAATAATCATCCGTGGTTACGACGAAAACGGCTTCTATGTCAATGACCCCGAAGTACCCGAAGTAACGTCAAAAGTATGGGATTTTGAGACAATACAAAATGAAATGGCTCTTTTCTACGAATTATATACAAAGTAACTAACATCCCACAGGATATTCCGTTAATATTTTCTTAAAAATTTGGTTGACAAAACCCCTTATATATGATATTATATTAATTAGAGATAAAAAGTTGCATTTATTTCACACATGGGGGTATAATATAATGAAAAAATTAAAGGGTTTTACGCTTATAGAATTAATCGTTGTAATAGCAATCATAGGCATTCTTGCGGCAATCATCATTCCATCGGTGCTTGCTTATGTGCAGGACTCAAGAATTTCCCAGTATAACAGCAACGCAAGAAGCGTTTATTCGGGAGCACAGCTTGCAATTACCGACGTTATGGCTGACGGTGGCTCTATCCTTCCTGACACGGTTTATATCTGCGATTCATACGGAAGCGGTATCTGTCAGGCAACATCAGGCAGCGATACAATCGACATTACCAAGTATATCGGTGATTCATTCCAGGGATACTACGGCTTCATCACCGACTCATCAGGCAACTGTTCAATCTACGCTTTATGGAGCAATCAGCCCGTAAACGCCTCAATGTTTGACCATCAGCGTACTATTGCCGACGTTGAAACAGAGTTTGAAACAACCCCTGTCGGCTGTCATCCTCTTAAAATTGATAATTTAAACGGAAACGGAAACGCTAATCAGGGCGGCTGATAAAAAAATTAAGCTTCACTTTGGAAAATTCAAAGTGAAGCTTCTTTTATTTTGATTTTAATGTAACAACTACCAGCTCAGGGGGATTGAAAAATCTTATCCGTCCCAGTCCCCTGCTGACCACAAGCTGTGACTTTCCTTTGCTGTAAACACCCTCCTTGTACTTCGGAAACAGCTTAAGCTCGGGAGAAATCACGCCCTTGACAATGGGCAGGCGTATAAATCCGCCGTGGATATGACCACCGAAGGACAAATCTGCGCCCCATTCAGCGTGCACGTCAAAATCCAGGGGGTTGTGTGCAAGCAGGATGGTGTAGTCATCCGACGGCTTTTTGCCGCAGTAGTGCACCATATCTTCGAGGGTAAACCTGTTCCAGTTGAATTTATGCTGCCGCACGCCACGGTAAAATTTCGCTGAATAGCACAAGCCGCAAAGCTTCACAACCCTGCCGCCCTTGTACAGATTTACATATGCGTTATCAATGCACCTTGCACCTGCCTTATGAAAACGCTCTGCAACACGGCGGTAGTCGCTCTCAGACATATCAGAACGCTCGTGGTTGCCGTTAACGTAAAACACGGGGTACTTACTGCAAAGACGCTCCACAAGCCGTATAAAATCCTCCTTGTTGGGTGCGCCGTGACTTATCATATCCCCTGTCATAACCACGATGTCAGGCTCTTCCTGCTCAATAAGCCTGTAAAGCTCAATATCGCCGTCGCCGTATTTTTTATTGTGCAGGTCGGACAGGTGTGCAATTTTAAGCCCGTCGAAATCCTTCGGCAGTCTGTCCGACTCAATCGTGTATCTTGAAACACCCAGATCGGACATCTGGTCAACTACCGCCCTGACTGCACCGCCCACAGCCGCCGCTTTTATCACGGCAAAAACTTTCTTCATAGCTCTTCCCCACCAATAAAAAATCCTTACAGCATTGGAGTTGTAAGGATTTTCGCTCTAATCTTTAATTACCTTTTTTGCCTTGTTAACGATGGACTTGTCATTTTCATAGGTAAGCACCGATGTTGCGTGTCCCACATCAACCCATTTGATTTCCGCAATTTCCTCTTCCTGTCTCACAAAGTCGTAATTTTTAGCTCTTGCAATAAAATAAACAACGACCTTCTGTGTGTCCTTACGAGGGAAATAAGTTACGGTTTCACGGAATGTAGGGTCAATAATAACATCAAGACCGGTTTCTTCCTTGATTTCTCTTGCAGCTGTTTCAACCTCGGTTTCATCGGCTTCAACGTGTCCCTTAGGGAACGACCAGTGACCGCTGTTGACATGCTTTATGAGCAGTATTTCGATGTTTCCATGATGCTTGCGGTACACAATTGCGCCGCATGACTTTTCGTGCATCATAAGCCGCCAATTCCTTTCCGTGTACACATTATTATGCGCACCCTTAATATTAATATACGTTAGTATAATTATAACATATTTTATTTCGTTTGTCTGCAATTTTTATAAAAAAATATAAAAATTAAATAAAAATTTAAAAAATGCAACTTATTGATTACTTTTTATCCTTAAAATGTAAATCCGCCTCCGACAAATCATCGGAAGCGGATAAATTTTATTATTCTGCGATCATGGCATCCTCAGGAGGCTTTGAAGTAAACTCTTCAATTTTGTCCTTAATGATATTTACCATATTCATAACAGCGTCCTGAAGCGGATAGTTTGCTTCAAAATATGTGTGGGTCCAGTTATCGTCAAGGAAGTTATACTCGGGAACGCCATTTTCGACCTTCACGTAGTCCTCCTCGTTAAAATATTCCTCGCCGTTGATGTACATTCTTACCCCTGACCATTCACAATCCATTGTAGTCGGGTTATTCGCCTGCTTAACAAGCTTTTTGATGGTTGTATCAAGCTCAATTATGCCTGCGATTTCAGTATCAAGGGTGTTTGGTTCTACGTAAACTGCGGTTTTACCCGAAGACTTGTTCTCAACGTTGAGCACGTAATATCTGAAATGGCCCGACGGCGACACGCCCGTTTCAATTACAGTATCAATGGTTGTAACCCTGAACACGGTCATTATCAGGAAAAACGCTACACAGCACACTACATACAGCAGCAGATAAACCGTACCGAACACCGTCTTCACCGTATCGTTCATACGGCAGGTAAAGAAGTTGAACAGCGTAACCAGTGCCGCAGGAATGATAAGCGGCCAGTTTCCCCATTCAAGCAGCAACAGCGGCAGGAACGAGAACATATTAAGCAGATTGAATATACTCGTAAGGAACGAGCCTCTTGTGTAGTACATCAGCAATCCCACGACCACCGAAAACACGGCGTAAAGGATCGCAAATTTTGTGGTGTTTACAAACTCGATCTTATAGAACATTGCAGCATATGCAAAGCCCAGCAGACAAAGCGTATACACCCCGTTAAGAATGCTGACAAGCATAATGAACCACTTGTTTTTCAGCACCTTCATTACTATTTCCATCTTATTTTATCGCCCGTAAGAGCGCTCCTTTCACAATGTAACCATTTGCTTATAATATAATACCATATTACAACGCCTAAATCAAGTACATTTTACAGCATAACAAGGCTGCCGCAGCAATTTATGCAGGGCAGCCGCAGAAAATTATTCCTCTGTTTTTTCCTCGACGACAACAGCAGTTTCCTTGTCCTCGTCCTTGCCGAACATTTTAAGCGTCATAACCACCGCACACACAGAGTTTATAGCCGCAATAACAAGAGCCACAATATTGAGGGCAATTGCCGCAGAGCACTTGTGGGTGTCCTTCTTCTTAACGCCGATCGCAAGACCTGTAACCGAGCAGGAATATGTTACCGCAGGAGCAAAAAGTGAAAATACCAGTCCTACTATACCAAGCACGAGGCTTGCCTTGCATACTTTTTTATCCATAAAAAAACTCTCCTTTGTTTTAATATATCAAGCAAAATCAGAATCTGCGTTTGCCTTTTACCTTTTTCATTTTCTTCTTGCGCTTGCTTGTTGCCGCAATGTATATCACAACATACGCAACGATAAGCACCCCTGCAATTACCGCCGCAAGCTTGAACCAGCCTGAATTAAGGAACGCCTTTGCCTTCATTATGTTGTAATCAAGCTGTGAAAGCTCAACGCTGTCCTTTGCGATAAGATCCATTGTACAAAGCACCTCGCCCGAAAGTGACAGGGTATATGTTCCGAGCTTCTGTCCCTTTTCAACGGGAGCCATAACGCTTCCGTTTTCGTCGGTATAATCGCTTGTGTTTATCTCAACCTTAAGGTTTGAGGTATCAAGCGTTGACGGCCACAGGGTTGAGAATTCCTCTGAGGGGACAAGAAGAACGTGGTCGCTGTCCTGACCGAGGAGAACAGGGATCTCAGTGATTTCCTGGGTGTTTGAAACTATTTTTTCGTAAGAGAAGTTATTGAACGCCCATTCGTAAATATTTTTATGGTCCTCATACTGACCGTTAGCCTTGTTGCCCTCTGCGTCAGTCATAGGAGCACCCATTGTTACGAGAAGGTAGTTATTGCCGTCCTTTCTCGCCATAGAGCAGAGATTTCTGCCTGATTCATCGAGAGTACCGGTCTTAAGACCTCTTGCGTACTGATAGTAGAAATCGCTTCCTGTGGAAAGCATCTTGTTTGTGTGATAAATCGTAGCCCAGCCCTCAGCCTGATAGTTTGTAGCCTTCATAACATATTTCTGGGTGCAGGCAATTTCAACCAGCTTAGGATAATTTTCAACCGCATACTTTGCAATAAGAGCCATATCCCTTGCATTTGTGTACTGCTCAGGGTCGTGAAGACCGTGAGGATTTACGAAATTAGTGCCTGTACAGCCGATAGCGGCAGCCTTTTCGTTCATCATATTGATAAAGTTCGGGATACTCTCGCCGCCTACATTATATGCAAGTATACCTGCCGATTCACAGGCAGAATAAATAAGCATCGAATACATAAGGTCAGTAACCGTAGCGACCTCGCCTCTTGAATAGCCTACCGCAGAAGCACCCATACCGTAAAGCTCGTCAAAAACCACCAGCGGGGCTTCAAAAGTAGTATTGTCAAGGTCCTTCACATTATCAAGAACCACCATTGCCGTCATAATTTTAGTCAGCGACGCAGGATAAACCTTCTTTGTGGGATTTTTTTCGTAAACAACAATATCCTTGTCAAGGTTGATAAGCACCGCAACCTCGCTGTTTACCGTAAAATTCGGCGTAAACGTAAGGGCGGATGTTTTTATATCAAGCGGCATAAGCACTGTAAAAAGCATTATAACCGCAACAATTACAGATAATTTCTTCATTTGTCAGGCAATCCTTTCTGTTAAAATGATACACACATTTATTATACCAAATTTCAAGGCAAAATGGAAGAGTTATTTCAAAAAAATATAAAAAAAGAAGCGCCCTTGTCCGGGGTAAAGACAAGGGCAAGATTATGATATAGGATTATTGGGGGGTCTTCGGAATATCGGGGTAAAATATTCCGAAGTAAGGGTTCTTTTATATTAAGCAGGATTATCGGGGTAAATAAACCTGCATATAAAAGCTTCTTCGTAATCGTTCGGTTATGTATCTCCCGATTACAGTTTATATAATAACCCCTTTTTGTGTAAATTGTGTGAAAGTAAAGAGAAATAACGCTGAAAATCATTTTATTATTTTTACGGAATTTATTGCCGCATAAATGTCCTGCTCCGAAGCAGTTTTAAGTGCGATAATGTAGGAATTATCAAGGGACGACGTATCAAAAAACTCAAAGATAACATACACACCCTTTGCTCCTGTTTCTTTGTCAGCGTAATCCGACATATTTATAAAGCCGCAGATGTCCTCTCTTTCATAAATATACGTGTTTTCCATAGAGAACTCCACTTCTTTCATAAGCGCTATTGCCGCAAAAGCCGTACCCTTTTTCAGATTCAAGAAGCTGTAATCATCACGGGTCAGCAGTGAAATCATCCTTAAAGTGTCATAAGTTGAATCGGGAGCACCGTGACCCAGTATTTCAAACCATTCCACGATTTTCTCAGGGGAAATACCCTTCGGCGAATCAGCGTCATCATAAAGTTCAGGGTCGGAAAGATTAAAAGATTCGCCTATTGTTTCTGACATAAAAATATTTTCCTTGAAATCACCGTTGACTCTCTGGTAAAAGCTGCCTTTGTCTGAAGCTCTGTCCGTTTTCGTAAAATCAGACGGAATTTCCATACTGTACAGACCGTTTTCAACCTTAACCGTTCCGCAGGTAAAATCCGCATCATATTCCGTAAAATTTACGGCTGGCGGATTGTCAACCATAGTAAGGTTTTTTACCGAAAGATACACCAGAAGCCTTGGCACCAGAAAAACAACCGCAGCAATTAGCAGAACAACCGTTACCGCAATAAAAACTTTCTTTTTTCTTGTCAAAAAAATCCCTCCTTTTGGGGCATTATATCACATATAATTTTACTTGTCAATAATAAAAACCGTCCCCGTTTTCACAGGGACGGTCCAGCTTGTCGAAAAAGTTGCACAAAATCGCTTGACGTTAAAGTTTAGGTCAAGCCTTTTCAAAGGCTTGCGGGGTCAAGGGGCAGAGCCCTTGTCGCCCTCCGCAGAGAGCGAAATTCCTTGCCTTAGAGGCGCTCCGCAAGGGGTGAATTCAAAAACAGTCCAGTGGACTGTTTTTGAAGAGGGGACGCCCTGCAAGAGAGGGCGTCCCCTAAAGTTTGTGCATTATTACATATAGCTATATCTTTTTC
>JAFQUQ010000059.1 GCA_017408395.1 Oscillospiraceae bacterium | reverse complement strand
TTGTCGAAAAAGTTTTTTCGACAATGAATAGTGAATAATGAATAATGAAAAATTATGGAATTGCCTTCGGCAATAATATTAAAAATGTCCGCAAAGCGGACACCTTACCTATTCACTATTCATTATTCTTTATTCATTTTTTCATTAGCCTGTCGGATTTATCGACAGGCTCAAACACAGCCCGAGCGTATCGGGCTGTGTTTTTTATTATTCATCCTTTACAAACAGCACACCGAAGGTACGGGGACCGCTGTTCCCCGAAACCGTCGCAGACGCTTTTGTTACAATCACCGAATCAAATTTCATAACACGGTTTACTTCCTTGCGGATAAGCTTTATGTCGTTTGCCGTACAGCCTGCGTGAGTGATAAACAGCCTGTCGGTCTTGATTTTATGTGCTTTAAGCTCCTTGCGGATATACCGCAGAGCACTCTTTTCGTAATTGCCGATCTGTATGGATTTGAGTCCCAGATAGCCGTTTTTCATTTCAAGCACAGGATGGATGTTGAAAATACTGCATATTACCTGTACCGCTTTTGACACCTTGCCGTTGCTGTACAGATAATCCGCACTGTCTGCCATAAAGGTGGTGGAGACCCTGTCCCTCATTCCTTCAAGCTCATCAAGTATTTTCCCGCTGTCCTTTTCACCGTTTCTTACCATTTCAGCAGCCCTGAGAACAAGATGACCTATTCCCGTTGAAAGGTGTCCCGAGTCGAAAATATGCACCCTTTCGCCAAGGCTTCCCATCTTTTCAACAGCGTCCTTAAGTCCTGCAACAGCGGTGCTTATCTTGCTGCCTGTTGCAATATGTATGACTTCATCGCACTTTTTAAGCTTCTTTGTAAAAAACTCAATAAACTCCTCGGTTGAAGGAGGACCCGTCACGCTTTTTTTACCGCCGTTCTTCAGATATTCAAAAATATTCTGAGCAGTTATCTCGCTTCTGTCTCTGAAACGGCCCGTGTCGGTTTCAATGTAAAAATAAACAAGGTCAATATTGTTATCCTTAAGCATTTCATCGGGAAGGTCACAGACGCAGTCGGTGGTGATACAGATTTTTTCCTTCTCTGACATATCAGCTCTGCTCCTTTCTCAGTTCAAGTTCTTCTATCATCCTGTTAAGCTCTTCAAGTGAACTGTCATATTCAAAGTCCGCCGCATACTCGGCAATTTTATCAAAATACTGTTTAAGCGGCTTTCCATTGAAAGCGTATGCCGCAAATTCCTTTGCCTTTTCAACAATGCCGTCGCCGTCGAAATCAGAGCAGAATTCCTCTATTGCCGAAACACATTCATTGAGCTTTTCAGCGGAAATACTTTCAGCCTTAGCTTCTTCAGCCGTGTTGTCCTCAGGCTCGGTCAGTGCCTTTCGCTCATTGACAAGCTTTGCACCTTCGGCGATAACACGTCCGTAAAGCTCGGAAAGAGCACCGTTTTCCTTTACGATAGTGTCGTAATCCCCTGCTTTTCCCGCAAGCTCAAGCTTCTTTGCAAGCTCGGACAATTCAACCGCACCTATGCTTAAAGAAGTGCTCTTGAGGGCGTGTACCTCGATTATGTAATTTTTCCAGTTCTCGGTTTCCGCAAGTGAATTTATCTGTGCACGCTTTTCCTCGCCCTTGCGTACATACATTTCCAGTATCTCGTAGTATGCGTCCTCAATTCCGCCTGTGTAGCCCATACCCTTTGAAACTGAAATAAGACCGCCGTCGTCCTGCGCTTTCTTTCTGTTGTTTTTCCTGCGGTCATTCTTGCCATAATCGGTTGAAACGGGAGCCATGATATATTCATTCGGCAGCCATGTTTTAAGCACCCTGTCGAGAGCCGAAAGCTCTATGGGCTTTGCAATAAAATCGTTCAGACCCGACTCGATAAACATCTCACGCACGCCGTTTACAGCATTTGCAGTAAGTGCGATGATAGGCAGCTTCTTGTAGTAGTCGCCCTCTTTTTCACGGATGAGCTTTGTCGTTTCAACGCCGTCCAGCTCAGGCATCATATGGTCCATAAACACAATGTCGAAATCCTCCGAGTCCAGCATTGAAATTGCCGCCTTGCCGCTGTCAACGGTCATAAGCTGCATATTATACGGACGCATAAGACCCACCGCTACTTTAAGATTGATAATGTTGTCATCAACAATAAGCACCCTCGCCTTAGGAGCAGAGAAGCTTGTAGTTGAGCCGCGGCGCTCGCTGAGATTTACGACAATATTTTCATTGTTGAGAGCCGACGCCGCAGACATTGTGTAGAACGGCTTGAATACGCATTTTATTTCGGGAGGAGTCTGCACCGAATTAAGCATATCCTGAACTATCGTCACGCTTACCCTTGAAGCAATATCAATAAAGTAGTCCTTATGGGCAATATATTCCTCCTTGCCTATAAAGCAGTTGGTTATCACGTTGGTTTCTATCATTTTCTGAAGCGCACCGAAATCAGGGGTGTGCTGCATATTAACGTGAAGCTGATGGCTCATTTCGTGCATAAGGGACATATACTGACGCTCGATTGAAGCAAGCTTGAATTTGCTGAAATCAATATACACAGCCGCATTGAGCTTTTCAGGCTCTTTTACGCTTATAAACGGCTTGCTGTCACTTACCTTAAGCGGAATTACGAAGCTGAAAACAGAGCCTTCGCCGTAAACGCTGGATACGTTTATAAAACCGCCCATCTTTGTAACAAGACGCTTTGAGATAGCAAGTCCCAGACCTGTACCCTCGATTGTACGGTTTTTCTTTGTATCCACCTGCTGGAAGCTTTCAAAAAGCCTTTCCAGATTTTCTTCCGTAATGCCTATGCCTGAGTCCTCAACGGAAATTTTAAGATTGATACCGTAATCCTGTCTGCTGAAGCTGACATTCAGAGTCACCGCACCCTCGCTGGTGAATTTTACGGCATTGGTCATTAAATTTATCATGATCTGACGTATACGTACCTCGTCACCGATAAGACCGCTTGGAATATCAGGGTCGGCATGTACCATTATCTCGATTTTCTTATCACCCTTACGGGTCATAGTCATATTGATAACGTCGTTCAGCATTGAAGCAATGTTAAATTCTGATTCGATGATCTCCATCTTGCCCGATTCGATTTTAGAAAAGTCAAGGATGTCGTTGATGATTGAAAGAAGGCTTCGGCTGGAGCTCTGGATGTTGAAGCAGTTGTCTCTTACGCTTTCGCTGACGTCCTGTTCACGGAGAATAAGCTCACACATACCGATTATCGCATTCATAGGAGTACGTATTTCGTGGGACATATTTGCAAGGAAGTCGCTCTTGGCGCTGCTGGCAGTTTCAAGCTGTTTCCTTTTCTTTTCATAAATATGGGTCTGGTACTTGAATATGCAGCCGAAAATACAGCTTACGCAGATAATTGACTGAATGTAGTCCCAGCTTACCTTTTCACGGCTTTCAAGCATTGTAACAAGCTCAGGGAAATACAGCTCCGTCAGTATGCACCCCGTTACCGCAGCTATATCAAGCAGATTCATAATTGTACAGGCCTTGCCCGTCAGAAGAAGCCACGAGAATATAAGACCCAGCAGATACCACAGCGGCATACCCGAATTAATACCGCCTGATGTGAAATACATTATCGGAAATGCAATAAAGTTTGCAAACGAGACAAGTCCCAGACTGGCGATCTCAGGCCTCTTCTTTTCGTTGGCGATCCATATAAACAGCAGAACGCTGACTATCAGCAGACCCGTTATAGCAATCGAAATAAATCCGACGCCTATGATAAAGCTGCATACAAAGGAAAATACCCCTCCGAAAAAAACTACAATTAGAATAAGATTAAGCAGTCTGTGACGTACATCAAGCTCCTCGTTGAAATAATCTGTAAATTTCTGGTGTAACGTTTTCATAATTCTCCCCCATGTCCGACCGACCCGTGCAGATAAAAAACACGCATCAGGAATTTCACTGTATTTGCATTTAATTAAAAATAAATTTTGAACTAATTATAAAAAAATGATAACATATAAACTTGAAAAAATCAAGAGATATTTTGATTTTTGCTGAGAATTTTAAGAAAACAAAGGGAATTTATATATTCAGCAACCACCGGTTTCATAATAAATTGACAACCGGAATTGCTTGTAAGAAAAAAACGCAGATGATATAATGTCTGCAATACCTGTACATATGCCTTAAATAAAAAGGTGTGTCGGAATTATCGGCACACCAGAATTTATCAGATTATTATCGGCTGATACTGTTTCCCGTCCAGAGCCGCAAGAACGGTTTCAGGCAGCTCGTTGAAATCAGCCACAAGTGAACGGGGCTTTTTTACGCTGTCATCCTGACCGAAGGGTACAAAATAGTAGCTTTTATAATTCAAAAGCATACCGATATTCTTTGCACACCCTGCAAGCCCGTCGTTTGTTGACGGCGCAATCACGACAGGACGGTCATTGCGGATATGGGATTTCGCCGCCATTGTGACGGGGGTATCTATAATCCCCCAGGCAAGCTTGGCAAGAGTATTTCCCGTGCAGGGACATATCACGAACACATCAAACATTTTCTTCGGTCCCACAGGCTCGGCGTCCTCAATGGTGCAGATAAGCCTGCGTCCCGTAATATCTTCAAGGGTATTTCTGAAATATTCAGCCTTGCCGAAGCGTGTGTCCATCGAGGCGGCGTTGAACGACATAACAGGAGTCACGTCAGCACCAAGGCTGATTATACGCTGAAGCTGTTCGATGGACTTTGAAAATGTACAGAAGGAGCCGCACAGCGCATACCCTATTTTAATCCCCTCCAGCCTTTTAAAATCATCACTCATCTGCCCTCCTCCTTTCCTCAAGAATGTTTGAGATGGTCTTTCCGATAGTGACTCCAGCCGTAAGCGGAGCGACCTTTCCGGGAAGCGAAAGCAGCCACACAGCCCTTATTCCAAGCTCGGCGGCAGTATCGAAATCCACCCCTCCGGGCTTTGAAGCAAGGTCTATCACAAGACAGCTTTTTTCCACCTCCTTAAGCCTGTCAGCGTCAAGTATGACAGCAGGTGCGGTGTTGAAGATGATGGAATATTTACGCAGATTTTCTTTAAGCTGACTGATATGGATATGTTTGCAGCCGTAAACCTCCGCCCACGCAAGGTCGGAGTATTTTCTTGCCGCAACGGTTATTTCGGTATTGAAGCCGCGGAGGGTATGAACGAGAAGCTTTGCGATCCTGCCCATACCGATGATAAGAATTTTCTGTCCCGACAAAGCGGCGGCAGTTTCCTCCATGGCCACCTGAATTGCACCCTCTGCCGTAGCCTGCGCATTAAGCACCGCAAATTCCTCACGGAGAGAATAATCCTCCGTGCAGAGCTTTCTTTCGCTGAACATCTCCTTTATTTTATCCGTAAACCTTCCGCCGAAAACAATACCGTTTTCCCTGACTGCGGTACATAGCTGTTCAATCGGCAGAATATGCTTTGAGTAGGGCATATTTACATTGATACCGTCATTTGAAACAGGAAGCGGAAGTATAAGGTAATCCACCCGTTCATTAAGCGGCATAAGGCTTTTCAGATTATGTACCTTCTTTGAAAAAGGAACTGCATTTTCAAAACCTATTGTGTAAACACAGCCGCCCTTTTCCGCAAGATATTCCGCAAGCCTTGCAAAGCGCAGGTCGCCGCCTGCAATAAGATATTTTTCGGACATATATTGATAATGCTCCCTGTCGGAGCATAGCCTCCTTTCGTAAATTTTTGAATACAGTTTCCATTTGCCGTAAAGTCTTCCTTTTATTTGTATTTCTCTGTATAATATGCTTAAAACACAGGTATGGTGAAGTGAATTTTTTGTCGCAAAATATTTCAAAACAGTAACAATGATTACAATTTGCTACTATTGTAGAAAAAAGTATTTTATGGTGGTATAATTATGCTTGGATTAAACTTAAAAGAAGGAGCTGACAAGATGGCGGCTGTAAAAAAAATCGCACCAAAAGCCGTAAAGGAATGTCCTCCGAAAGAAAAAAAGCCCAAAATGAAATTCCGTGACAAAATCTTCCCCCTTGCCTGTCTTACGCCAAGCTTTATCGGGGTAATGATTTTTTTCATAGTTCCGTTTATAGTTATCATATACTATTCAATGGTGGATAACCCCATCAATAAGGACTTTGTCTTTCTGGACAACTTTATTTCCGTGCTTAAAAATACCGCCTTTAAAAAAGCGGCTGTAAATACTCTTAAATTTTCCGCAATGGCTGTGCCCCTTGCAGTCGTTCTGGGAATGGGACTTGCAATGCTTCTTGACAGCAGGATACCGTTTGTAAGCCAGTTCCGTACAAGCTTCCTGTGCCCGATGATGGTACCCGTAGCGTCGGTAGTGCTTATATGGCAGGTTATTTTCCATTACAACGGCACCCTCAATGAAATACTTATGAAATTCGGTGCCGACCGTGTTGACTGGCTTAAATCGGATAAGGCGATGATAGTAATCGTAGTGCTTTTCCTGTGGAAAAACCTCGGCTACAATATGATACTTTTCCTTTCCGCCCTGAACAATATCTCAAAGGACCAGCTTGAAGTCGCAACTCTGGAGGGCGCAGGCAGATGGTACAAATTCGTGCACATCAAGCTCCGTCACCTTTCCCCGACAATACTTTTCGTTGCAATACTTTCCCTTATAAATTCGTTCAAGGTGTTCAGAGAAGTTTACCTGCTCACAGGTGACTATCCATACGACTCCGTATATATGCTCCAGCATTTTATGAACAACACCTTCCGCAGCCTTGACTATCAGAAGCTTTCAGCGGCGGCAATAATAATGGCGCTGGTGATAGTTGTGATAATCGGCATACTGTTTATAGCGGAAAATAAACTTGGGGAGGACGTTGAACAATGATTGAACAGACAAAGACTCCCTCAAAAAGAAGCTCCGCCGCAAAAAACTGGAAGAAGCTTGTTACGGCGGCAATGACCCTGTTTGCAGCGGCGGCGGCAATAATTTTCCTTATGCCTACCGTCCTTACAATTGCAAACTCGTTTATGAGCAGCTCTGAAATCTCAGCAAACTACGGCGCTGTTTTCTCCACCAACGAATCGGGCGGCAGAACTTATATTTCCGAAAAGATAAACCTTAAATTCATCCCCGATATGGTTACTTTTTCGCAGTATTATACCGTGCTTTTCAAAAGTCCCGACTACCTGCTGAAATTCTGGAATTCGGTGATACTTGTAGTGCCCATAGTGGTATTTCAGCTTGCAACGGCGGCGTTTGCCGCATACGGCTTTGCGCGTCTGAAGGGCAGACTTAAAGAAATGCTGTTCTTTGTGTATATAGTCGTAATGCTTATGCCTTATCAGGTAACGCTTGTTCCGAACTATCTTGTTTCGGACGCACTGGGTCTGCTTGACACACGTCTTGCAATAATCCTGCCTGCGGTGTTTACGCCGTTTTCGGTATTTCTGCTGTCTAAAATAATGCGCCGTATCCCCGATGTGCTTATTGAAGCGGCAAAGCTTGACGGTGCAGGTGAAATGCAGATATTCCGATACATTGCCCTGCCATTGTGCAAAAGCGTAATCGCATCGGTAGCGATACTTGTTTTTATCGACTACTGGAATATGGTAGAACAGCCCCTTATCCTGCTGAGCGATACGAGCCTTTATCCCCTGTCGGTATTTCTTTCAAAGATAAACGCAGGCGAAATAGGACTTGCCTTTGCGGTAGCAACGATTTATATGATACCAACCCTGCTTATGTTCCTTTACGGCGAGGATTATCTTGTTGAAGGCATAACCTATTCGGGCGGTATCAAGGGTTAAGCTTAAGGAAATACCGCACAGAGCTTGTGCAAAGCCGTAAGGCGGGCTTTGTACGGTGTTTCCTTAAAAGAAAGGAAGGTTTACATATGAACGAAAACAACGGTTCAAAAAAGCGTGAGTGGGTAAAGAACGCCGCAATAATTTTTCTTGCCGCAATGCTCCTGCTTACATTTTTTTCAAATACAATAATGAACTACTCACTGCCTGAGGTTTCGGCGCAGTATGTGGGAAGCGGCACTCTTTCCGAGCAGATAAGAGGTACTGCAACCGTAGAAGCGGCTCAGTCCTACACGGTAAAGATAAACGAGTCAAGAGTCGTGGCTTCGGTAGAGGTCAAGACGGGAGATACCGTCGAAAAGGGACAGGTCATTTTAAAGCTTGAAGAGGGCGACAGCAAACAGCTTGAAGAAGCACAGACCAAGCTTGAAACTGAGCAGGTCAATCTTTACAACGCCGAGATCGAATACGAAAAAATGCTCCTTGATTCAGGCAACGGTTACAGCCTCAGTATGCTTGAAATACAGAAGCTTGAAGCCGATATACAGGACGCAAAGGATAAGCTTGCAAACCTCGGCGGCTATACCGAGGCTTACGAAGCTGCAAAGACCGCCCTTAAAAATGCCGAGAAAAAGGTAAAGGACCTTACCAAGGAAGCGGCAGAATACGACGAGATCCTTACAGCCGTAGCATCAGACGACTACACCCTTCTGACAGCCGACCTGCTCAAAAAGGTAACCGCCGCACAGGACAAGATCAAAAAATACGAAAAGCAGAAAACTGACATCGAAGCGGATATTGAGGAACTTAAAAGCTCCTCTGATATTTCCGTTGACGAGCTTGCCCTCCTGCTTAAAAACAACGAGATCAAAAAGCTCAACGATGAAATAAACTCCAAAAAAGCCGCATATTATTTTGCTCTTGCCGAAGGCAGGGACGATGATGCAGACGCTCTTTACAAGGAGATACAGGACCTTCAGTATCAGGTAAACAACCTCCACGCTGAATATCAGGATATGCTCAAAAAATACGAAAGCAGCAACTCCGCACGTCATAAGCTTACCTACACAATGGTACGCCACGACAATATCATCAATAACTATAATTCAGCCGTAGACTCCCTTGATAGTATGAAAAAACAGCTTGTTCTCGATTTTAAAACCAAGAAAAAAGCTGTGAACGAATCCCTCGATAAAGCCAGCGAGGCTCTTGAAGAAGCAAAGGAAAATGAAGCTGAGGCAAAGGAAAAGCTTGATATTACCCCCGAAGCCGCACAGGACGCTATTGACGAAAAGGTACGCAGTCTTGAAGTGCTTAAAATCAATCACTCCAAGTCCTATATGGACGTTGAAGCCAAGGCAGACTCCATTGAAAGACAGCGTAAGCTTGTTGAAAAGTGCGAAGCCGAGGTGAAAAAGCTTGAAAGCAGCTCCGAGGGCAACGAAATAACCGCACAGGTCGCAGGCGTCATCGAATCCGTAGGCTACGTTGCAGGTGAAACTACCGAAGCAGGCGGCACCGTTGCTTCCATCCAGATGACGGAAAAGGGCTACTCTGCCTCAATCACCGTAACCAACGACCAGGCGAAGAAGGTCAAGGCAGGAGATGAAGCCGAGATCCAGTACTACTGGTACGGCAACGCCAAGGCCGTGCTTACAGCAATAAAGCCTGACCAGTCCAACCCTGCCCGCAACAAACAGCTTGTTTTCAGCATAACAGGCGACGTTACTCCGGGCACATCCCTCCAGCTTGTAATGGGCGGCGAGGGCAGACGCTACGACATTATCGTGCCGAACAGTGCCATCCGTGAGGACAGCAACGGCAAATTTGTCCTTGCCGTAGTTTCAAAGAGCAGTCCTTTAGGCAACAGATACATTGCAAAGCGTGTTGACGTGCAGGTCATAGCCTCCGACGACACCAAATCCGCCGTGCAGGGTGAGCTTATGCAAAGCGACTTCATCATCTCAACATCAACAAAGCCTATCAGTGCAGGCGAACAGGTAAGACTGGTTGACTCTGAATAAGGAGGCCGCCGTATGAATTCATTAAAGAAACAGCGGTATATCTTCCTTGCCGTGCTCAACGGCGTCTGCCTTGTCGCATTTGCGGTGCTGACAATAGTGCTTTCATCCATAACAAGCTCCCTGCCCTCCCAGCATATGGCTTCACGTTGGAGCAAATCGGAAAACCAGCGTTTTTCCCAGCTTTCGGTATTTTACTCGGCAGGAAGCGCAATTGACCTCAACACGGTCTATACAATGCGTGTAAACATTGACAAGAAGCTCACGGAAAATTCCGTTGAAGCCTTAAACCCCAACGCAAGAACGTGGTTTGACGCATTCTCCACCCCTGCTCATCTGACTGTAAGCTCATCAAGAAGCGACTATACCGTTTCTTCCGAAGTAAACTGCATTGCAACAGGCGGAGATTATTTCCTCTTTCACCCACTTAAGCTTTTAAGCGGAAGCTACTATTCCGACAGCGATTTAATGCAGGACAGGGTCATTCTTGACGAAACATTGGCGTGGCAGCTTTTCGGCTCGAACGATATTGTGGGAATGACGGTGGTCATAAACGAAAAGCGGTTTTATATCGCAGGTGTTGTTCTTCCCGACGAGGACTCCGCCAGTGAGTATGTTTACGGCAGTAAACCCAAGATGTACATTTCCTATACGGGTCTTTCCAATCTTCTGGGAGACGCCGCACCGTACATTACAGCTTATGAAGCCTGCATACCAAATCCCGTTACGGGACTTGCGGAAAAGATACTCAGCGAAACCGCAGGCCTGAGAGAAGACGACAACACCGTAAAGCTTGTTGCAAACTCGGAGCGATACTCCCTTAAAAAGCTTGCGGAAATTGCCCTTGACAACGGCAAGCGTGCGGTGATAGACAGTCCCCTCGTTTATCCTTTCTGGGAAAATGCGGCAAGAATTACGGAAGAGCGTGCAGCGTCCGTACTGCTTGCGGCGGCGATAATGCTTATTGTACCGCTGCTTACCCTGCTTTATTTTACAGGAAAGCTTATCCGTATGCGGAAGAAGCTACTGAAATCCGCCGTTGAAAAAATATCAGCGGCTTTACATAGAATAAAATTCAATTTATCACGCGGAAAGGCGGAAAAAACATTATGAAAAAGAACATCCTGAAACGCTGTACAGCGGCAGCAGTGTCACTTGCAGCAATGCTTTCCCTGGCGTCCTGCGGCAAGCAGGAAGTACCTATGGCTTCAAAGGAAAACGTGTACAGAACCACCGAGATACCTTTTACCGAAACCTTTGAATACATAAACACAATGACCTACGGCGGTGACCGTATCTACATTTTCGGAAATGTAAACACCACCCCCGAACCCACCGGAAATACAGACGGCGGAATGGTTGAAGAAACCTACTCATACTCCTCTGATACCGTAATGGCAATTCTCGACTCGGACGGCAACAGCCTTGACAGAGTTGTAATTTCTTCAAACAGCGACAATTCCGAAACAGGCTCTACCTATTCAAACATCCAGAAGGTGTGCGTTGCCGATGACGGTACCGTTGCCCTGCTTATGCAGAATTACACCTATAATATGCAGACAAACGAAAGCACAGAAAGCTATTTTATCAAGAAGCTTGACAAGGACGGCAAGGAGCTGAGCACTACCGATATTTCCTCCGTCAAGGAGCAGAGCAACGCAGAGTATTTCTATGTCGGCAATATGGAAATGGACAACAGCGGCAACATTTATCTTGTTACCGATAACGAAATCTATGTCTGCGACAGCACAGGCAAGTTCTCCTTCAAGCTTGGCGGTGCCGAATCAACAGATACCTCAGGCTCATATATGAACGGTATCTATAAAACAGGCGACGGCAGAATAGTTGCAATGATGAACTCCTACGAAATCATTGATGACGAGTACAAGAACAAAAATACAGCAAAGGTAATCGACTTTGCTTCAAAGAGCTTCACCGAAGAATACAGAATAAATGCAAACTACTACTCCTTCTTCAACGGCAGCTCCGAATATGACCTCTACGTTTCAACCGATAACGCACTTCTCGGACTTGACCTTGAAACAGGTGAAACCACCATCGTTCTCGACTGGCTCAAATGCGGTCTTGATACGACCACTATGAACAACGCAACCATTCTCTCTGACGGACGTGTTCTCTGCACGACCTACAAATACGAGGAAGAAGGCGGCGGCTACTCCTGGAGCGGCAGCGATATGATCCTCAACATCCTCACAAAGGTAGACCCGTCCGAAATTCCCGACAAGCAGCTTATCTCCGTTTACACACACTATTTAAACTATAAGACAAAGCAGCAGATCGTTGAATTCAACCAGACCAGCGACAAATACCAGATCGAAGTCAGATCCTACTCCGATTATGACGACGGCACAGGCGACTATACAGCAGGCTACACAAAGCTTACCAACGACCTTATCTCAGGCGACATCCCCGATATTCTTATCATCGACCAGTACTCAATGCCTGTTGACAGCTACATTTCAAAGGGTATCCTTGCTGACCTTAATCAGTTTATCGACAGCGATGAAACCATCAACCGTGCAGACTACCTCACAAACATTTTCGACGCATACTCCATCGACGGCAAGCTTTATCAGCTTGTTCCTGACTTCACCATCAATACCCTTGTGGGCAAGACATCCTTATTAGACGGCAAACAGTCCTGGACAATGGCAGAATATCTTGAATTTGTAAAGGGCAAGCCTGAGGGTATCTTCCAGGAATGGACAAAGGAAAACTTCCTTGCAAACTTCCTCTCCTACGGTATGGGCTCTTATGTAAACAAGGAAACAGGCGAATGTTACTTCAACACAGCCGATTTCAAGGCACTCCTTGAAGCGGCAAACGAATACCCCGAGGAAATCAACTACGACGAGCTTTACAAAGACGAAAGCTACTGGAACGATTTACAGGCTTCATACAGAAACGGCACCCAGCTTTTAAGCGCCGAATATATTTACAGATTCAACAGTATGATCGAAATTGAAAAGGGTAAATTCGGCGAAGAAGTAACCTTTATCGGCTACCCTGTAAGCAGCGGAAACGGCAGCGTTATCAACGCAAACAGCTCTTACGCAATCACAGCCAAGGCAAAGAACCCTGACGGTGCATGGGAATTCTTAAAATACTTCCTCTCCGACGATTACCAGAACAATGCAAGCAACTTCCCTGTCAAGCTTTCCGCATACGACGCTCTTAAGGAACAGGCAAAGGAAAAGCCTTTCTACACAGATGAAAACGGCAACAAGGTAGAATACGAGAACACCTACTGGATAGGTGAAACCTCCGTTGACATCGGCGTAAACACAGACGCAGACAACGAAAAGCTTATGAATCTTATCACATCCGCATCAACAACCTATCAGTATGATACCGACCTTATGAAGATCATCACCGAAGAAGCTGCCGCATATTTTTCAGGACAGAAATCCCTTGATGAAACAGCTGATATTATCCAGAACAGAGCAAGTATCTACATCAGCGAAAACAGATAGTAAAGTTTTAGGTCAAGCCTTTTTCAAAAGGCTTGCAGGGTTCAAAGGGACGGCGTCCCTTGCGGGTTAAGGGCAGCGCCCTTAGCAATTACAAGCAAAACTAAGCCGCAATTCAGAACAATAAGGCAAAGATGAGAAAATCATCGGATTTTAGTAATCCTTCAAAGCCTATTAATCTGAATTGCGGCTATATTTTTTGTATTAAACAAAATTTTGCCTCAGTACATAAAGTAAACCTTGTGTTTGCTTTATGTACTGACGCTCAAATACTATTTGAAATTTATAGTATAAAAAAGCATTGCAGGATACTTTATTTATATCCTGCAATGCCCGATTATTATTCAGTTCTGAGAGCCTCAACAGGGTCCTTCTTAGCGGCAACTCTTGATGGGATAACACCTGCAATGAGTGTAAGCACCATACTGATTATAACGAGAATTACAGCCGCAGGAACAGGAAGTATCGCCTTGAGTCCCTCGATTCCGGTCAGACTGTAAACGATAGCGTTTATCGGAATGATAGCAAGTGCGGATACGCCTATACCTATCAGACCTGATGTAAGACCTACGAGAAGTGTTTCAGCATTGAAAACTGTGGAAATATCGCCCTTTGAAGCACCGATAGCACGGAGAATACCGATTTCTCTTGTTCTTTCAAGAACGGAGATGTAAGTGATAATACCGATCATAATTGAAGATACGACAAGAGAAATTGCAACGAATGCAATAAGCAGATAGGAAATACCGCTGATAATGTCCGTAATGGAGGACATAAGCAGAGCAACATAGTCGGTATAGTGGATAACGCTGTCCTCATCAGCCGCATCGTTGTATTCTGCGATCTTTTCGGAGATCATATCCTTTTCGGCAAAGGTCTTTGCGTAAACTCTTACAACGGAAGGCTTGTCGAAATCGGTGTGACCGAGAGTGTCCAGCACCTCATCACAGCTTGATTCGGAAAGCTCAACAGGGGTGTACTCATCAAACATCTTTGCATACTGAGCGTCTGTGAACTGAGTCATATCGAAAGCTGCAGCAAGCTGTTCCGCTGTCATTACAGTAAGCTGCTGTTCAACCTGTGCGGCATACTGTGCGGCATACTGCTCCTTCATAGCGTCACCTGCGTAACCGAAGAGAGTTTCGTCGTCCATCTGCTTGATGTAGGACTCAACGTTTGACGCTTCAACGCCCATCTGCTGAGCATAGGCTTCAATAAGCTGTGCTTCAAGCTCTTCCCTTGTTATTGCGGAAAGATACTGTTCAACGTAAGCGTCAGCCTCAGCGTCGTCAGGCTTAGACATAATAAATCTGTAAACATCGGATTTTTCGGATGTTGTAAGGTCAGCAAGGTAATCCTTGATTTCTGCTGCCTTTTCAGCGTCGGACGGCTCAACGTAATCATCCGTCTTGAATTCAAGACCTGTCAGAACATCAATAGTCTCGTTTTCAAGCTGTTCCTTGACGATAGCGCTGTTGTTTGTCTTTTCGATAACATATTCCGTAAGCTTGCTTGTGTAGCCGATATAGCCTGTAAGCATAACGGAGGAAGCTTCTTCGTTAGGACGGATAAAGCCTGTTACCTTAAGGGGAACACCGATTTCCTCGTCTGTGAAAATAAACTCCAGACCTGTTTCTGTTTCCGTAAGATTAACATAGCCCTTGCCGCCTTCGTTTTTCTGATAGTATTCACAGGGCAGGATAAGCTTGTAATCCTTAGCCATAATTTCATCAAAGGACCACTCTGTCTTGCCGTAATCGTCAATGATCTTGCCTGTCATAGCCTTCTGTGTAACATCAGGAAGCATTGACTGATCCTTAAGACCGAGAGTATAAGCAACAACGTCGGGAATTTCGTGACCGGATGAAAGGATAACTACGACCTCGTCGTAATTTTCAGGCCAGCTGCCGTAAATAACGTCGTACTGCTCTTTAAGCATTTCATTTACAGCGGAGCCGTCATCGCCTGCCAGCATCTCTTCCCATACGTTTACAGAGGACATCTGCATTGCAGCACCCATTGCCGCAGAAGTTGAGGAAGAGTCAAGACCGACAGAAGTCTGCATTATTTTAGAGAAATCAGACTGAATGATCTTGCCCTCGGTATCCTTTGTAAATATAGGCATCTGAATGTTGTAGGAGTAAGCAACGGAGCTTGCATTTTCCTTAATGACCGCATCGTTGTCAAAGAACTCCTTGATTTCGGTCATATTGTTGGTCTGCTTTGCGGATGAGCTGAGAGAGTTGAAAATTTCGTATACCTGAGTATTGGCATAAACCATATTTTCCTGACCCTCACGCTGTTCCATCGTTTCCTTTCGGCTTTCCATCATAGAGTTCATAAGGCTCGCCGTATCGGCGGTTTCCTTGGTGATGGTGATAGGATAGGACGAAAGCGTTTCCTCCTGGATACCGTTTATGTAGTCGTTGATACCCGTTGAAAGGGAGAGGATGAGTGCGATACCGATAATACCGATAGAGCCTGCAAAAGCAGTTAAAATGGTACGTCCCTTCTTGGTAAGCAGGTTGTTTAAAGAAAGCGACACAGCCGTCATAAACGACATTGAAACACGCGTCTTCTTTGCTTCCGCAGGAGCGTCCTCAGTTTCAGGCATATAAGGGTCGGAGTCGCTAATAAGCTTACCGTCCTTAATTTTAACGATACGTGTGGAATATTCCTCGGCAAGCTCAGGGTTATGAGTAACCATAATAACAAGCTTATCCTTGGCAATTTCCTTAAGCAGCTCCATAACCTGGATGCTTGTTTCGCTGTCAAGAGCACCCGTAGGTTCGTCGGCCAGAAGAATATCAGGGTTGTTTATAAGCGCACGAGCAATAGCAACACGCTGCATCTGACCGCCCGACATCTGATTAGGCTTTTTATGTATCTGATTTTCAAGTCCAACCTTTTTAAGCGCCTCAACAGCTCTTTTTCTGCGTTCAGACTTTGATACGCCCGAAATTGTCAGTGCAAGCTCAACATTTGCAAGCACCGTCTGATGAGGGATAAGGTTGTAGCTCTGGAAAATGAAACCGATAGAGTGGTTTCTGTATGCGTCCCAGTCCCTGTCCTTGTAGTTCTTGGTTGAAACGCCGTTGATAATGAGGTCGCCTGAAGTGTAGTGGTCAAGACCGCCGATAATGTTGAGGAGGGTTGTCTTACCGCAGCCTGAGTGTCCGAGGATGGAAACAAACTCATTTTCACGGAAGGTAATATCCACTCCGTTGAGAGCAGTAACAACATTGTCGCCCATACCGTACTTCTTGACAATATTTTTGACCTGAAGCATTTAAATAAAGACTTCCTTTCACAAAAAAATACAGGAGCATTATGCTCCGTTTCAATCGAAAATAACACCCTTAAAGTATAGCACAATGACAAAATAATGTCAATCAGATTTGTAAATTTCACCTAATTGTCACACTTGCTGTAAGTTTCTTCCTTGAAATATTGTTTAACTTGTGATATAATGGATATATATTTTACAGAAACGAGGTATTTACAATGGATATCAAAGCAAAAATCGAAGAAATCGTTGAAAAGATCAAGGCAGACGAAAACTTTGCCGAAGACTTCAAAAAGGACCCTGTAAAGGCAGTAGAATCCGTAACAGGTGTAGACCTCCCCGATGATATGGTCAACCAGATCGTAGACGGCATCAAGGCAAAGATTTCCGTAGATGACGTTAAGGATAAGCTTGGCGGAATTTTAGGCAAGATCGGACTTTAAGTAAAAAAACGGATGATGTTCACAACGAGTCGAACATCATCCGTTATTTATTTTTTCCAGGTAGCAGGAGTAAACAGAAGCAGCATCGGGAAAAGCTCCAGTCTGCCTGCCAGCATATCAAATATAAGCACTATCTTTGAAAATGGTGAGAAGAAAGAGAAATTGCAGGTAGGACCTACCATTTCAAGACCCGGACCGATATTGTTTATCGTAGCCGCAACAGCCGTAAAGTTTGTGGTAAAACCGTGATTGTCAAATGAAAGCGCTATTACCGAGAAAACATACAGCATAACATAGGCAACCATATAGACATTTACAGACCTTACGACCTCGTGCTCAACCAGACGGTTGTCGATAGTGACCTTTTTGACCTGCTTGGGGTGAATAAGATTTTCAAGCTCCTTGCCCATACTCTTGAACAGGATAATTATTCTCGAAACCTTTATACCGCCGCCTGTACTTCCTGCACAGGCACCCACAAACATTACCATAACCAGCAGATTTCTCGACAGCTCAGGCCATTTGTCAAAGTCAACCGTAGAAAAGCCCGTGGTTGAAATCAAAGAAGCAACCGTAAACGCAGAGTGACGGAGCGCCTCGCCCACCGTGTTGAACATATCTGCAATATTGCAGGTGATAAGCGTGATGACAACCGCAACAATAACAAGGAACCACCTTACCTCGCAGTTGAAAGCGTCCTTGAAATTGCGGAGCAATATCAGGTAATATGAGCTGAAATTTATCGAAAACAGCAGCATAAACACCGTTACAACTATCTGCACATAAGGCGAAAAACTGCCCATACTGTCGTTTCTTATGCCGAAGCCGCCCGTACCTGCCGTAGCAAAAGCCGTGTTTGCGGCTTCAAACACGCTTAAACCGCCGAAAAGCAGCAGAACAAATTCAATCAGCGTAAGCACAAAATAAATGGAATAAAGAATAAGCGCCGTGGTTTTTACTCTCGGAACAAGCTTGCTGACGGAAGGCCCGGGGCTCTCCGCTTTCATAATGTGCATATTCTGTCCGCCGCTGAGCTGAACGAACGCCATAATGAAAACCAGCACGCCCATACCGCCTACCCAATGGGAAAAGCTTCGCCACATAAGAATACACTTAGGCAGGGACTCAACCTCTGTAAGAATGCTTGCACCCGTTGTTGTAAAGCCCGATACCGTTTCAAACAAAGCGTCTATGTAGTTGGGTATCGCACCCGAAATCACAAACGGCAGCGAACCGCACAAGCTGAGAAGTATCCAGCTTAAGGATACGATAACAAAGCCCTCTCTTGCGTACAGCACCTTGTTTTCAGGCCTGCGAATTATAAGCAGACCGCCCAGCGCCGCACTTACAGCTGCGGAAATAAGGAACGACCATCCTGCCTTTTCGCCGTAAACAACAGCCGTAATCAGCGGCACAGCCATAAAAATCGCCGCAAAAATCATTATCCATCCAAGGATATATTTAATCATTCGGTAGTTCATCTTATGCCTCGTTATTTAAGTATATCGGTAATATCGTGGAATTCCATAAGCTTTGAAACTATGATAACAGCGTCGCCCTGACGGATAACGTCCTGACCTCTCGGAATAAGGACCTTCCTGTCCCTGAGTATAGCCGCAACCAGCACGTCCTTTTTAAGCGAAAGCTCCATCAGCGGCTTTGCAGTAACAGCCGAGTCCTCTTTTACAATAAACTCTGCCGCCTCGACCTTGCCCTTTATGATGCTGTAAAGGGTTTCAACATTGCTTCCGATAGTGTTTTTCATTGCCCTTACGTGGCTAACGATCATATCGGAGGTGATATTTTTAGGGTAAATCGTGGTATCAAGGTCAAGATGCTTGATAACATCGTCAAAGTCGATACGGTTTATTTTTGTAACAAGCTTGCCCTTGTTCACGGTCTTTGCAAAAAGGGAGAGCAGGATATTTTCCTCGTCGAGGTTTGTCAGCGCAACAAACGCACCTGCTTTTTCCAGACCCTCTTCAAGCAGTATCTCCTGGTCAACAGCGTCACCGTTTATAACTACCGCTTCTGGCCAGAGCGTGCAAAGCTCCTCACAGCGTTTTCTGTCCTTTTCGATAATTGTAACGTCAATACCTGCCCGCTGAAGTCTGTCGCAGAGGTAGTGTGTAATTTCACCGCCGCCGACTATCATCGCATTTTTTACGGAATTAATCTTATATTTGATTTTACGGAAGAACTCGTTTGCATTTCTCGGAGAGGCGATTATGGAGATAATATCCTTTTCCTCAAACACAAAGTCACCGTTTGCTATGTAAGCTTCATCGTCACGCTCAACCGTGCAGACGAGAACGTCGCAATGGAATTTTGTAACGATTTCCTTTACCGCACAGTTTACCAGAGGGCTGTCCTCAGGCAGTCTGAATTTAAGCAGCTCCACCCTGCCCTTTGCGAAAGTGTCGATTTTTATAGCCGACGGGAAACGCAGTACACGGTCGATTTCCGCAGCCGCAGCCGCTTCTGGGTTGATAACCATAGCAAGACCAAGCTCCTCCTTTAAATAAGGGGCTTCGCTGCTGTATTCGGGATTTCTTACACGGGCGATAGTCTGGCAGTTACCTGCCTTTTTCGCAATCAGACAGCACAGCAGATTAAGCTCATCCGAGCCTGTCACCGCAATAAGCAGGTCCGCATTTTTAATGCCTGCCTCCTGCTGTTTTGCGTGAGTCGCACCGTTGCCTGCAACGCCCATAACGTCAAAACGGCTTGTTACCTCATTGACGATAACGGGGTCAAGGTCAATGACGGTTATGTTGTTATCCTTTTCGTTAAGCTCCTGTGCAAGAGTCTGACCGACCTTGCCGCAGCCTACAATGATTATATTCATAATATTATATATCCTTTATCTGCATTATGTAAAATATTATACCCCAAACGCCCGTAAAGTCAAGGGCTTTAACCACGAATTAACCATTTTGTTACTATTAAACGACGGTTTTTACAAACAAGCCGCCGCAAATGTGTACAAATTGTAAATAATAATTTTCCCCTCTTGAAATATTGGGGAAAGTGATTTATACTATATTTAGCACTCTTAATGTGAGAGTGCTAAATATTTTTAAAATCGGGGTTATTACTATTAAATAAAAGGAAGTGTCTTTCAAAATGGCAGAAACAAAACAGTTTAAAGCCGAGTCAAAGCGTCTGCTTGATATGATGATCAACTCAATCTATACTCACAAGGAAATTTTCCTCCGTGAGCTTATTTCCAACGCCAGCGACGCAATGGACAAGCTTTATTTCAAGTCCCTCACCGATGATAAGGTAGGAATGAACCGTTCCGATTTCTTTATTAAAATTGAAACGGACACTGACAACAGAGCAATCATAATCCGTGACAACGGTATCGGTATGACAAAGGAGGAGCTTGAAAACAACCTCGGTACAATCGCAAACAGCGGCTCCTTCAGCTTTAAAAATGACGAAAACAACACCGCCGAGGATGTTGACATCATCGGTCAGTTCGGTGTAGGCTTCTACTCTGCATTTATGGTTGCAAAGGAAGTTGAAGTGCGTACAAAGGCTTACGGCTCCGACCAGGCTTACCTCTGGAAATCCCAGGGCGTAGACGGCTACACAATCGAAGAATGTGAAAAGGACGGCACAGGCTCAGAGATCCGTCTTTACCTCAAGGACGATACCGACGATGAATCCTACGAAGAATTCCTTATGCAGTGGAAAATCAAGATGCTTGTAAAGAAGTACTCCGATTATATCCACTACCCTATCAGATTCGATATGGCTCACGACCACCTTGTTGAAGGTACAGGCACAGAGGATGTTCCTCCTGAGTACCACACACACATCGTTGAGGAAACTTTAAACAGTATGACTCCTCTCTGGAGAAAGAGCAAATCCGAGATCACAGCCGAAGAATACAACAATTTCTACAAGGAAAAATTCTACGACTACCACGACCCTCTTAAATATATCCACGTTAAAACCGAGGGTACCGCAACCTACGACGGACTCATCTACATCCCTTCAACAGCTCCTATGGATTTCTACACCAAGAGCTATGAAAAGGGACTCCAGCTTTATTCCAGCGGCGTTCTTATTATGGATAAGTGCTCCGACCTTGTGCCTGACCATTTCTGCTTTGTAAAGGGTCTCGTTGACTCACAGGATCTCTCCCTCAACATTTCCCGTGAAATGCTCCAGCACGACCGTCAGCTTAAAATCATAGCAAAATCCATCGAAAAGACCATCAAGAACGAGCTTAAGAAAATGCTTGCCAACGAGCGTGAAAAGTACGAAGAATTCTGGAAGATATTCGGTATGCAGATCAAATTCGGCGTTTACAACGGCTACGGTGCAAACAAGGATCTGCTTAAGGACCTGCTCATTTTTGTTTCCTCAAACGAAAAGAAGTACGTTACCCTTGACGAGTATGTTTCCCGTATGAAGGAAGACCAGAAGTACATTTACTACGCAACAGCCGAAACCGTTGACAAGGCAGATACCCTCCCTCAGACAGAAGTTGTAAAGGATAAGGGCTACGAAATTCTTTACTTTACAGAAAGCGTAGATGAATTTGCCGCAAAGATTATGGTGGAATATGCCGACAAGCAGTTCAAGTCCATTTCCGACGCTGACCTCGACCTTGAAACAGCGGAAGAAAAGGAAGCCTTCAGGAAGCTTTCCGAAGAAAGCAAGGATATGCTTGAAGAAATCGCAAAAAATCTCAACGGCAAGATCAAATCCGCAAAGCTTTCCGAGCGTCTTAAGTCACATCCTGTATGCCTTACAAGCGAAGGACAGATTTCTCTTGAAATGGAGAAGACCTTTGCCCAGATGCCTGACAATCAGGGCGTAAAGGCTGAAAAGGTACTTGAAATCAACCCTGACCATCCTATTTTTGAGGTGCTCAAGGGACTTTACGACACCGACAAGGCAAAGCTTGCCGATTACAGCAGTATGCTTTACACACAGGCACTTCTCATTGAGGGTATGCCTATTGAAAATCCGCTTGAATTTTCAAATCTCGTATGCAGCCTTATGGTTGACAAAAAATAAAATTCACCGCCGTATCAGGAACGCTCTCCCGATACGGCGATTTTGCGTATATAAGCTGTTCTGTCGGAAAAAATAACAAAAGCTATTGACAAAACGGATAAAATGTAATACAATGTATTACAGAGAGGAGGGGTATTATGACCATATCATTAAGACTTAACGATAAGGACTCCGAGCTTATCAAGGCCTATGCTTCAATAAACGGTATGTCGGTGTCAGAGCTTGTAAGACGCTCGGTTATGGAACGCATAGAGGACGAATTTGACCTTAAAGCATACGAAGAAGCAATGGCGGAATACAAGAAAAATCCCGTAACCTACTCCCACGAAGAGGTTGCAAAGCTGCTTGACCTTGACTGAGTTTAAAGTAGAATACACTCCCAAAGCCGTTAAACAGCTTGCAAAGCTTGATAAAAGCACCAGAAAGCTTATTTATGCGTGGATAGATAAGAATTTGCAGAACTGCTCCGACCCCCGTGCTCACGGAAAGGGACTGACGGCAAACCGCAGCGGTCAATGGCGGTATCGTATCGGTGACTACCGCATAATCGCCGATATTCAGGAGGATAAGATAATTATTCTTATCCTTGAAATCGGTCACAGAAAAGATATTTACAGCTGAAAACGGCTTCCGCATTTTATAATACGGAAGCCGTTCAGCTTGTCGAAAAAGTTGCAATTGAGAAAAAGTTGCACAAAATCGCTTGACGTTAAAGTTTAGGTCAAGCCTTTTCAAAGGCTTGCAGGGGTCAAGGGGACAGCGTCACCTTGCGGGTTAAGGGCGGCGCCCTTAGCAAATCCAGACAAAACTAAAAAGCAAAAATAAAGCGCAATTCAGAACAATAAAGAAAAAAGAGATTATTAATTCTCAACAATCTTTATTGATATGTTAATCTGAATTGCGCTTAAATTCTATCCGTTTAAACCAAACCACACCTCATTACACAAAGAAAACATAAAGTTTTCTTTGTGTAATGACGGATATATATTATTTTATTTTTTCTTCTGTGCATCCCCGTCATAAATCGTAAAGTCAACCTGTCCGCTTGAAACGTTTGCACCTGCACAGACAACCTGCACCCTGTCGCCTACCTTGTAAACAGGCTTGCCTGCCTTTGTAACGGTAAACTTTCCGTCGTAATCGTAAGGACCATCTTTAAGTGACTCCATTCTTACAAGACCCTGCACCGTATTCGGAAGCTCAACAAAGAATCCGAAATCCTGCATTGAAACAATGATACCCTCGAAATCCTCGCCCAGATGAGCCTTCATATACTCTGCAATGTAGCAGTCGTCACAGTCACGCTCAACCCTCATTGCAACAAGCTCGCAGTTTGAAGACTGCTCAGCGGAGTCGTGGGCAAAAGCCTTGTAACGCTTCTTCATAAAGTCCTCAGGCTGTTTATTGTAGCAAAGGTCCGTAAGGATACGGTGTATCGCAAGGTCGGGATAACGTCTGATAGGGGACGTAAAATGAGCGTAATCCGCCAGCACCAGACCGAAGTGACCCAGAGGCTCATCGGAATATTTAGCCTTCGCCATCGAACGGAGCACCAGATTGTTTACAACAGGCGCAAGAGGCTGTCCCTTCGCCTTTTCAAGGATTTCCGCAAGGTGCTTGGCCTTTATCGTTGTAAACTGCGGTACTTTTATGTTCATCTGTGCCGCAACGTCCATCAGCTCCTCAACCTTTTCGGGGGCAGGGTCCTCGTGAACACGGTAAACAAACGGAATAAGACGTTCCTTTGCAAGCTTTGCGGCAGATGTGTTTGCCATAAGCATAAATTCTTCTATAATAAGCTCGCTCTTGCCTCTTTCTCTGGGCTGAACGTCAATACACACCTCATTTTCATCAAGAATTATCTTGCATTCGGAGGTTTCGATCTGCGGAGCACCCCTGCGGAGCTTGTTTGAAGTTAAAATTGAAGCAAGTGCCTGCATATCTGCAATGGTGTCCGTAAGACCGCTGTATTTTTCCGAAAGCTCATCGGAGACAGCCGTTTTGTTTTCCATACATTCAAGTATGGTGTTTACTTCCGAATAAACACCCTTTACCCTTGAACGTATAACGCTCTTGCTGAACTTGTATTTTTCAAGCTTACCCTCATCGTCAAGCTTCATTATGCAGGAAAAAGCAAGCCTGTCCTCGTCAGGATTAAGTGAGCAGATACCGTTGGAAAGCTCCTTGGGCAGCATAGGCACGACCTTGTTTGCATAGTAAATTGAAGTACCTCTTCTGAAAGCGTTTCTGTCAAGCTCGGAATGGGGCTTTACATAAAATGAAACGTCCGCAATATGAACACCCAGCTCCCAGCCGTCAGCAAGTCTTTTTACGGAAATAGCGTCGTCAATGTCCTTTGTGTCAGCGCCGTCTATGGTAAATATCACCTCGTCACGAAGGTCAAGCCGGCGTTCAGGCTCGCCCTCCGGTATACCGAGATTTTCAACGTATCTTGCCTCGTCCAGCACGGCATAAGGAAATTCCGTTTCGATGCCGTTCATATAAAGGATAGCTTCAGCACTGCTTACAGCACATTCCGAGTCACCGAACACACCCGTAACCTTTGCACGGTGCTCGGAGTGACGCTTGCCTCTTTTGCATATCTGCGCCAGAACTTTATCGCCGACTTTAGCGTCAACATCACGTGCAACAACAAGCATAGGCTCCTTGCATAAGCTGTCGGGACGCACAAGATAGGTGTTTCCTTCCTTTTCAAGAATACCCGTAAATTCGGAGAAATTCTCCTCTATTATCTCAACCACCTCGCCGTCGGGATTTTCACCGTCACGGGAGATTATCTTAGCCAGAACAACATCGTTTGGCATAGCCCCCATAAGAAGCTTGCCCGGCACAAAAACCTCACTTCCGTCGTCCTTTGTAAGAAAGCCGAAGGTCTTGTTTACTCTTGCAACAACAGCCTTGAAATAGCCTGCCGTTTCCGCAAGCTTGAAGCCTGCCTTTGTTTCAATTACCACGCCCTCTTTTTCCAGCGATGACAGCGCACGCTTGAATTCGGGAAGATTGTTTTTTCTGCCCTTGCATTTATTGTACAGCACCTTGAACTGTACGCTTTTTTTGCCGCTTTGTTTAAGTATTTCCTTTATTCTTGTCTTGTAAATTTCAAAAGTTTCAGCCATAATCAATTCCTTTCATCTAAAAAAAATCCTGTGCCTGAAGTAACAGACACAGGATCAAGACTTTCATATCAGGTGTTTACAATGCTGATAATGTTCGCAACAAGTGTAAGTATAAACATTACAACCGCAAGAATTCTTGTAAGCGCATTAAGGGATTCTTCCTTTGTTGTACCGCCTGTCTTGTTGAAGCCATTACCTGCTGAACCCGAAATAGCAGACATATCCTGCTGCTTAGGTGACTGCATCATAGTTACTACAATAATTACAAGGCTTACGATAAGCATAAGCACGCCAAATATGATTTCAAGAACGCTCATTTTAAGTATACCTCCGAAACTAACCGAATGTTTTATCGACATACGGGCAAAATTATTTTATCACATAAATATATAAAATATTATAGCACGTTCCCCGTCAAATTGCAAGAACTTTTTTCTATACCCCGAAAATATGTTAATAATGTATAATAACCGTCCCTCTGCAAAGTGCTTATTCAACATAAAAACGGATACCGGAACATATCCGATACCCGTTAAAAGCATTATGCGTACTGTGCATTGATACGGCGTTCTCTTTCTGTTACCTGCCACTCGAAAATGTAGCGTGCAACACGTTCTTCTTCCTGCTGTGTAATATCCAGGAACTGACAGCCGTAGCCAAGAAGCCTTCCTTCAGGGTCAAGCTGCTTACGGAGGATTTTCGTCCTCAGCTCAACAGACTCTTCATCAAACATCCGAAGCACAACAATATCCCCTGCCTCATAAGGCGTATCCGTCTTCATAAGCACGCCGCCAAGGTTGATATTGACTATCTTTACCTTTATTTCCTCTTCAAGCTGCACCGTATTGTAATTACGCTCCACAGCAGTAATATACGCCTTGTCATTTACAGTGATTTTGAAAGAGCTTCTGCGTTCTTCAAGCTCTTTTCCCTCGCCTGCGTGGAAATCGAGCTGGATTCTTGTAGCGCTGTCAACTCTTGTTTCGCATCTTATTCTGGTACCGTTTACATATTCAAACACAACAACGATAAATTCGCCCTTTTTAATTGAAGGCAGACTGCTGCACTTTACCGTTACCGCAAACTGATTTTTATTCTTGAAAAGCTCCTTGGGGAACAAAAACACCTTAGAGAAAACAAGGGGCTCATTATTTTTATCATACACAAAAATCTGCTTTATTTTTTCCTTATCTACCATACTCATAAAGCTGCCCCCCTTCTGCCCCATTTTATAACTTTATTCAATTATACCAAAACCTTTTTCACCTTTCAATTGATTTTTGGCTACATCTTTATAAACAATCAATAAACGCTGCCATTCTTTACGCAAAAGATACATTTAAAGGAAGACCGTTTCTGCAAAATCCGACAATATTAATAAAAAAATAACAATACGATTTTATGCAATACACATTATTATTATAAAATTCAATTAAATAAACTGAAAGGGTGTTAAAATCATGGCAGATGAAAAGAAAAAGAAGGGTATCGTTGCCGAATTCAAGGAGTTTATTGCAAGAGGCAACGTAATAGATATGGCAGTCGGTGTTATCATGGGCGGTGCGTTTACACCAATCGTAAACTCTCTCGTAAATGACATTGTAATGCCCGGAATAGGACTTGTTGTCGGCAAGATGAATTTTGCTGACCTTAAAATCGTTCTTCAGGAAGGCGTAGCGGCTGTTGAAGCTGACGAAGCGGCAGGCATTGCGGCAGTTGAAGCTATCCCTGAGGTTGCTATCTGCTACGGCAACTTCATTCAGGTACTTCTTAACTTTGTAATCGTTGCATTCTGCGTGTTCCTTCTCATCAAGGGTATCAACAAGCTTAAGAAAAAGAAGGAAGAAAAGCCTGCGGCACCTCCTGCACCAAGCAAGGAAGAGGTTCTTCTCACAGAGATCCGTGACCTGCTCAAGGAACAGAACGGAAAGTAATACATAAAAACAAAATCTGCTGTACGTTAATTGTGTACAGCAGATTTTTATTTTTACAGCGATTTAATCATTTCGACCGTTTCCGCAAAATTACCCTTCGGACCGTCCCAGACGTGATTTTCGCTTTCAACAACGCAGTCAGTAAGCAGCCAGCACTTCATTCCAGCCGAGGATGCCGCTATCATATCTTCTTCAACGTCATTCCCTATCATCAGACATTCTTCGGGGGCAAGTCCCAGCTTTTTGCATACGGCACGGTAATATTCGGGATTTGGCTTGCAGTATGACTCCGTTTCATAGGAAGTCACAAATTCAAAATTTTCGCCCTTAAGACCTGTCCATTCAAGACGTACAAGCTGTGCCGACATAGGGAACAGCGGATTTGTTGCAAGGGCAGTTCTCAGACCCTTTTCCTTTACAGCCTTCACCGCTTCAACAGCCAATGGGTTGTATGATGTGAATTCTTTTGTCTTTTTAAAATCGGTAACATAGAAATTATCGCATATGGGACGTGCAAAATCCTCGGCAAAGCCTGTAAGATTGCAGAATTTTTCCCAGAAAGCGTCGGCATTGCATCTGCTGCCGTCATTTTTTATCATATCCTTTGTTCCTGCCCAGACAGCCGCCGTAAACTTGTCAGGCTCAACGCCGTAAGGACAGAGCACCTTTCCAAGCTCCTTAAAATAAGATTTTGTAAAAACCGCCTGATCCATAGGCAGAAGTGTGCCGTCCATGTCAAATAAAACTGCTCTGATGTCCATTAAATAATGCTCCTCTTTGAATAATATGCTACAATTTTAACACAGCAGACACATAAAAGTCAAGATGTGCCGTTTTGCTATTGATTTAATCCGAAAAATGTGGCATAATAATATCAGTTTATTTTAATTGAAAGAGGGTTTATCATGACTGTAAAAGCAGACAAGGTTTTTGATTATTTTAAAGAAATCTGCAAAATCCCACACGGTTCGGGAAACACTGAAATGATTGAGGAATACTGCCTTGATTTTGCACGCAAGCATAACCTTAAAGCTGTAAAGGACGCAGGCAGAAACGTTATTATCTACGCCGACGGCACAAAGGGCTACGAAAACAGCGAGCCTGTCATTATTCAGGGACACTTTGATATGGTCTGCGAAAAGACTACCGCCTGCAAAAAGGATATGTCAAAGGACGGTATCGACCTTATCATCGAAAACGACTGGATAACAGCCGACGGCACAACTCTCGGCGGCGACGACGGAATTGCGCTTGCCTACATCTTTGCACTCCTTGACTTGGACGACATCCCCCATCCGCCAATCGAAGCGCTCCTGACCCGTGACGAGGAAACAGGTATGTACGGCGCAAAGGACCTTGAAGCTGACCTGCTCAAGGGTAAAAAGGTCATCAACATCGACTCCGAGGAAGAGGGTATCCTCACCGTCAGCTGTGCAGGCGGCGCAAGAGCAAACACCGAATTTAACCTTGACCTTATCGACACACCTTACACCGCCGCATATAAAATTTCCATCGACGGCTTAAAGGGCGGTCATTCAGGCGTTGACATCGACAAACACCGTATAAACGGCATAAAGCTCCTTGGCAGACTCCTTACAAAGCTTACAGGCTCCTTTGACCTCGGTATTGCAGAAGTAAACGGCGGCGGCAAAATGAACGTTATCCCCAAAACAGCTTCCGCAGTTGTGTGCGTAAACTCTGAAAACGGCACAGCCCTCTCCTCTGCCGTAAAGGACTTTGAAACGGCACTTTTACAGGAATGCCGCAGAATTGAGCCTGACGTTAAAATTGATATTGCTCCCTGTGCACTCCCTGAAAAATGCTTTGACAAGGCTTCCGCAGAGAAGCTTGCGTTTATACTTTTCAACGTTCTTGACGGTATCATTGAAATGAGCCCCGATATTTCCACACTTGTACAGACTTCCGTAAATCTGGGCGTGCTTGAAACCGACGGCGGCACGGTAAAAACCGAGCATCTTTCAAGAAGCAACGCAGCGGACGGTTTAAACATCGTTTCCGAACAGCTTACTTCATTTGTAAACTTCCTCGGCGGCAAAATCACTATCGTCAACGATTATCCTGCCTGGGAATACAGGGAAAACTCCCCTCTCCGTGACGCAATGGTACGTGTCTACGAGGAAATGTACGGCAAAAAGCCTGTTATCGCCGCAATCCACGCAGGACTTGAATGCGGTATCTTTGCAGAAAAAATCGCCGACGCAGATATGGTTTCTTTCGGTCCTGACATTGAAAATGTCCACACTCCCAACGAGAGAATGAGCATTGCCTCCGTAGAAAGAGGCTGGGACTATCTGCTCAGGGTACTTGCTGAGCTTAAATAAACATAAGCGGCGCTGTCTTAAACGGTGCCGCTTGAAATTTACATAAGGAAAGTGAAATTATGAAAAGAATAATTCTGTCGGCTGTTATGCTGATAATATCCCTGACCCTGTTTACAGCCTGCTTTGAAGTTGACCCCTACACCCTTTATGACGAGCTTGATTACGGTATGAGCGAGGGACTTATTGCAGGAGTTCTGGGTGACCACGGCTTAAACAATGCCTCTGCATTGAACGAAGAAAACTCACGCAAACTTGACTCTGCCTTTGAAAACATTACAATAAACGGCAGCAAAATTGTTGTGCCCGTAATGATATGCGACCTGCCGCCCGAATTTACGGTGATAAATCAGACGGAGGTCGTCAATCAGCCGCCTTACACGGGCTTTATGGCGACCCTTGCAATAAACGGCGAGGAATGTGCCGACGTTATTGCCGTGCAGAATAAGCTTACCGACTTTGACCACGCTGTCATCATCTGCATTATGCCGGACGGCGAATACTCCAGCTGGAGCTTCGGCAAGGTCCGTTACAGCTTCGACCGTGACTCAATAGAACGGGCATTCGGCTCATCATCGGGCACCTTTGAACCTAACGGCGACGGAAGCGGCATTACCGTTTATCTCAGCAAAAGCAACAGCGTAGCCCTTTTCCTTGAAGCTTCAAACTACGCTATGCTCTTTAATTTAAACTGCTCCGACATCAGAAATGCAGGCTCAAAATGCTATTACTCACCCTTTGAATATTTTATTCCCGATGAGCCTGTTGAGGAAATCGGCGGCGAGCTTCGCCCATTCGATACAAGCCGTGCATTTGACGACGACGCCGTTGTTATAGGAAAGTTCAAATCTCCTCTTTCACCTGTTATAAGCGATTTTAACAGCGAGGGAATGCTTGTGGATTATGAAATCGGCGACATCTATTTTGATGATTACCTTGAAGACGCCTACCTTCTCTACATAAACGGCAGACCCGTGGGAATGGTAAGTGCCGTCAGGACAAAGGATGAAGCCCCCTCTGCCGCAAGAGTCATAAAGTGGCTCTTCCTCCTTGACAGCAACGCTCTCGACAACGCTTCCGTAATGGGAATACCTTTAAGCCAGTCTGCGGAGAGCCTTGCCCAGGCTTACGAACCTGAAAAAATTCACACCGACGACAAGCTTTATCTTTTTGAGGGACGTGCTGAAAAAGACGGCGAGGAGCTTTACGTTGCCTACCAGCGTACCGCGTCCGACGCCGACAGAGCCTACGCTTCCGTTGATATACCCATAGTTCTTTCATAATAATACACGCTGTATGACTTTAAGCCATACAGCGTTGTTGTTTTATTCAGCAATACGGATTACGCTGATTATTCTTCAACAGTTTCTTCTGCGATTTCTTCAGCAATTGCTTCCTCGATTGCTTCTTCAGCTTCAACAGCTTCTACAACTTCAACCTCGATTGCTTCAACAGCTTCTTCAACGATTGGTTCAGGCTTTTCAAGAACTGCACCGCACTTGCCGCAGAAGTTGTTTTCGATAGGACACTCAGCACCGCAAGCGTCGCACTTTACGATACCCTTGAGAGAAAGGATCTGTGCCTTCATTTCCTCGATAGCTTCCATAGCAGCTGTAATTTCGCCGCATGCAGCAGCAACAGCTTCATCAGGGTTAGCCTTGTAGGTTTCGTAGTAGTACTTGCCGAGGGTGGTGTAGTTTGTGCTGATTGTGTTTTCAGAAGAAGAGATCTTAGCGTGGAGCTTTGCAGTTTCGCTTACCTGCTTTGTCTTTTCTGTAACAACCTTGCCTGTGTCTGTGAATGTTTTGGTGATTTTTTCGAATACTTCGTTCATAATAATGTCCTCCTGTATAAAAGTTGCGGCTTAAATATGCGTACCGTCCGCTTGACAATAAACGGTAATAAAGCATATGTTGTTAAGCCTGTTGCGTATACTATCTTGCTTGACATTTAATATTATACGACATATAATATTAAATGTCAATACCCTTTTATGATTTTTTTTACTTTTTTTTCAGAAATTTTTTCCGTGCCATAGGAGAACACCCCTGCAAGCTCCTTTGCAGCAGCGTTTATGTCACATTCAGATGAGGTATAAACGGTGGCAAGTAAATCGCCTTTACGCACTTCATCCCCGACTGTGCGTGCAAATCTGATACCTGCCGAAAAATCAATGTCCGACTCCTTGGTTTTTCTGCCTGCCCCCAGAGAAAGTGAGATAAGACCTGTCTTTTCGCAGGATATACCGCTGATTATACCGTCCTGTTCTGCGTATACTTCCTGTTTAAATTCAGCTTGTTTAAACAAGCTGTAATCATTTATAACCTGAGGATCACCGCCCTGCAGCTCAATCATCTCCGCAAGTTTAGCAAGAGCCCTGCCTGAATTCAGAGCGTCACGTGCCATTTCAGCGCATTCCTGCTCGCTGCCTTTTCCTGCCAGACGGAGCATTTCAGCCGAAAGTGCAATTACGACCTCCACAAGGTCAGCAGGACCGTTGCCCTTTAAGGTTTCGATAGCCTCGATAACCTCCAGCGAATTACCAACCGTCAGACCGAGAGGCATATTCATATCCGTCAGCACAGCGGAGCATTTTCTGCCTGCAAGCTGTGCAACACGCACCATAGCCTCCGCAAGCTTTTCAGCGTCCTCCATATTTTTCATAAACGCACCGTCCCCGACCTTTACATCAAGAACGATACCGTCAGCACCCGTAGCAAGCTTCTTGCTCATAATAGATGAGCAGATGAGAGGAATGCTGTCAACCGTAGCCGTAGCATTTCTCAGAGCGTACAGCTTTTTATCCGCAGGCACAAGAGTACCCGTCTGACCTGCAACCGCAAACCCTGCCTTTTTTACCACAGAAATAAACCTGTCGTAATCAAGCGAGGTGCTGAATCCCGGAATGGACTCCAGTTTGTCGATAGTACCGCCCGTATGTCCAAGACCACGTCCCGACATTTTAGGCACATAAACACTGCAGGAAGCCACTATCGGCGCAACTATCAGCGTGGTTTTGTCGCCTACGCCGCCTGTACTGTGCTTGTCTGCGCAGAAGCCGTCCAGACCAAGCTCAAACATATCCCCAGACCTTGCCATAGCCATTGTAAGATCGGTAGTTTCCCTGTCAGATAAAGAAGAAAAGCATACCGCCATAAGCCACGCAGAAGCCTGATAATCGGGAATGCTGCCGGAAACGTATCCGGCAACAAACCAATTGATCTCTTCCGTCGTAAGCTCGACGTTATGCTTTTTCTTTGTAATAATATCATACATCGTCATCATAGCACATCAATTCCTGTATAGTAATATTTGAGTATCTCTTCGTAGCTGTACCCCATTTTTGCAAGAATATTAGCACCATTCTGGCTCATACCTACACCGTGACCCCAGCCGTAGGTAGTGAATGTGAACACCCCGTCAGCGTAAGAAACATCAAAGCTTGCGCTGTTAATCTGGTAACCCAGAATGGATTCACGCATCTTTCTGCCGGTTGTTGAAGCCTGACCGTCGATGTCAATTTTAGAAATATAGTTTCCGTCAATATAGGAAACGATTTTTATCCAGTTGTTAGGATCTCCCGATAAAGTAATACCGAAGTAGGACTCAAGAGCCTTTCTGATACTGTCCTCGGAGAACTTCTTAACTGTACCGTAGTTCGGGTCGCTTTCAGCGTCGAAAGGACACGGAACGCTTACAAGGTAATCGAAATGACCGCCCCATACATTCTTTGAAGAAGCCGTATAGCCTGATGATGAAGCCATATAAACCGTCTGTGCAACCTTGCCGTTATAATAGCAGCACTTGCCCCATACGGCAGAAACCATATCAACAATGCGCTGTGACGGATTAGGCTTGACAAGAACGGACGGGATAAGACCGTTATCGTTGTGATACTTTACATATGAGTAAGCGGCAACAGCCTGTGCCTTGATAGCCTCGTCGCTGAAATAAGGAGAGATCTCGTTATTTACGATCTGGCAGATAAGTGTGAAAGCGTCCTCTGTGTGATTTGCACCGCCGTATTTTACAGTAAACACGCTGTCAGCGGAGGAAGGAGCTGTATCGGAAACATTATCCGAAGGCGCAGGGGTAGTTTCGGAAGTTGTAGTGGTCGTATCATCGAGAGTAATGATAAGGTCAGGAACAGCCGTTGTTTCAACAGGCGGCTCGGCAGGAGTGGTTATCTCCTCTGTTACCGTAACCATTACGGAAGAAGTTGTTTCGTAGGAAGTTTCCTCCTCGGACACGTCCTCATCCTCTTCGTAGTCGGCGTCAACAGGAGTTTCCTCCATAATTTCAGCGTCCTCGATCTCAATAACGGTTTCCGTTTCCTCTTCGATGTCCTCATCCTCAGGAACATTAGTCACAGCCTGTGTTTCCTTTGAAAGAAGCTCGTCCTCAGGATCTTCATCAGCATAAACAACAGGCTTTGCAGCGGTAGCAACCTCCGCCTTTTCATCCGGTTCAGGCTGTTCTGTGACCTGAATTTCCTCTGATGAAGCAGGTGTTGTCTTTTCCTCAAAAATTCTGTCGATAAGTTCAGGAATTGTCGTTACAAAGGATGTTTCCTGCTGCGGCTGTTCTGTTACAGCTTCGGCAGACGGCATAAAAGCAGATGTCGCCTCACCCTGTGCAGCACCGTTTGAATCGGTTTCAGTGGAATAGTAAAAATCCATTGAGATAGGCTTGTCATCAATATCCTCTACCATGCAGAAAGCAAATGAATAGAATGTGCCTACCAGCAGCAATGCAGTAATTCCGCTGAGTGTGTTTCTCATTTTCATTATGAAAAGTCCTTTCCATTGTCTGTATCGATCCGTTTTATTGTTCTACATAAGAGCCGCCGTTATATTTATAGTAGATAGCGGGCCACTTTGGATTTGAGTTTACAGAGAAGTTGGTTGTATCTATGCTATCAGTGGTTTCGCCGGGACGAAGCCTTCTTGCAACGATAACGTGACGTGCAGGCTCCCACTCATAGGTACAAGTCGAAAGTGTAAGGAACTTGTCTTCCTCGTTTACGTCAATACCTGTAATGAAGTGACTTCTGTCGGTAATTTCCTTGATGAAGTTCTCGTAAGTATACGGGCCTTCGGATTTGAAATTGATGAAATTGTTATAATCAAACACATTGCCGTTGTCGTGCTCAGGCTCGGTGTTTATAACGAAAGAGGAAATGATTACATATGTACCGCTTTCGTAAAGATTATCAAAGTAGATGAAGGGGTTTTTGAGCCAGTATTTGTAATCCCATTTGTAATAGTCCATATTGCCGAACATTGTGCCGTCCTTCTGGTTGTGGCCGTAAAGGATGATATTATCGCTCATACGGTCGCTGTAATCATTGACGGTATTTCTGAAATCGGCAAAGACCGTACCGCAGGAACGCTTCTGGTCGTAAATGTTATGGTTGAGGTAATAATCGTTGTCGGTATATTTTACAACAGCCTCGCTCATAACGTCAGGGATGTAAAGATAGCCTGCATAATTGGGGTTGATAGCAAGCATTTCCTCCGCAGCTGATGAAACAACAAGTGGCTGTCTTACAATTTCCTGAGTTTCTTCCTCAGGATTTGCAGGCTGCTGAGGAGCAGGCTGTGTCGTAACGACGCTGTCCTGAACAGCATTATTGTAAATGACCCTTATGTCCTCATTGTTCTGCTTAGCCTCAAACTGGTGGTAGAAGTACACGCCCAGAATACCGATGCAGACCACAAGCACCAGCAGCGAAAACAAAGAAAACACCTTGCTGAAAAGCTCCTTTGAGGAGTCATTCTTACTTGGAATAAATGCTTCCCTGAAGCTTTTCTTCTTCTTTTTGGCAGTTTCTTTGAAATGCTGGGGTTTTCTGACTTCGTCAGCAATTGCCATTTATATTTCTCCTTTAGAATGAATTATTCTGTAACGCCTGCCGTTTCGGTGGTTGTTTCAGCCTCGGCAGTTTCGGGGACTTCCGTAACGATTACCCCGTTTCCGCCTGTAACAGGCGCTTCGGTCACAGGAGTTCCGCTTTCGTCCGTAACAACGGCACCCTCGGAATCCGTAACCTGTTCTGCGTCACTTTCAATTCCTGTTGTAATTACGTGAACATAGGTAGTCTTTGTTCTGTCAACACGTTTTGTTTTGGAGGTTTCCTTGGTTTTTTCAGTTTCAGCCTCGGTAGTTGTTTCGGCAACCTCTGTTTCTTCCTCGGTCTCCTCGGTAGTTTCCTCGGTTATTTCCTCTTCGGGAACGGTGGTTGTTGTAGTTTCTCCCGAAAGGATAGCTTCCCAGTCAACACCTCTTGCGTCAGGGTTGAAATAAGTTTCGGTAAAGTCATAATCCTCAACCGACTCGCCCTCTCTGAGCTTTCTTGCAAACACTACGAAACGTGAGTTTGAGAACTCATTTGAGCAAGTAGAAAGGCAAAGCAGGCTGTCACCGAATTTTACATCAACAGGAGAGATTATCTGATTTCTTTCCTTGACCTCATCAAGATACCATCTGAATGTGTACTCGTTGTTCATAGCCTCGATGTAGTCGTGGTAGTGGAAAACCTCGCCGTTGCTGTCCTGCTTGGCAAGAGCGTTTGTAACGAAAAATCCGTATATAAGGTATGTGCCCACGCCGTACTCCGTGTTGAAGGTAATAACGGGATTTTCAGCGTAGAACTCAATATTCTGCTTGTAATTCTTAAGGTTGCCGAACATTGTGCCGTCCTCCTGGTTATGACCGTAGAGAACGATATTGGGAGAGGAATAGCCTTCCTCAAAAACACAGCGGTAGTCGGCAAAAATAGCACCGCCCTTGTTTTCCTCATCGTAATATGTTCTTGTAAGGTAATAATCGTTGTCCTCGCCCTGAACGACAGGCTGATAAATATCACAGCCCTCCAGCTCAATATAGCCGATGACATTTTCGCTTATTTCCTTGTAATATTTCATAACGTCAAGGTTATGCGCAATGACCTCATCCTCGGTAGGAGCGATCGTAACGGTATTGCCGTCGCTGTCAACTGTCGTAGCAACTGTCGTAGCGATGATTGATTCGTTTTCGGCAGTATCCTTTACCGCCTTGTTTGAATCTATGAGCGTATCGGCGAGCATAATACCCGCACCGATAAACACAGCTATTGCAATAATGAATATGATTTTGCGGATAACTTCAAAAACGCTGTCACCCTTCCACGGGATAATTCCCTGCCAGAAAGGCTTCTTTTCATCGTCCTGAGGTGTTTCCGCCGTTGATTTTTCTGTGGTTTTGTCGTCCTTCACAGTCTGCGGCACCTCCGCTTCATCATTGTTATCTTCCGTTTCGTCAGTCTCTTCCTCGGAAGAAGACACCTCATCGGTAGCTTCATCAAATTCTTCAACGTCGCTTTCTTCATCGTCGGTAATGACATCGGAGTCGCCGTCGAAATCCTGCTGTGCGGCAAGCTGTTCGGAAGTTGCCTCGGTTTCCTCCAGCTCCTCGCTGAACGAAGCCTCATCGGAGTCCTCACCCTCTGCCGTAATTTCAACCGACGGTGCCCAGATTTCAAGCTCCTCGCCGTCGTCAAATGCAACACTTGAAAGGTCAACAGCGTCACTGACCTGCTCCTTGAACAGCTCGGAAGGGTCAGCCGCCTTTACGTCTGCCGTAAACTTTTCAGCAGGTGCCACATCAAGAACAGGCACCGTTTTTATTCTGTATTTCTCCGCCTCTGAGTCGGGGTCGAAGCTCTCGTCATTTCCGTCATTAAGGTCATACATCGGAACGGTTTCTTCCGACGTCACAGCACTCTGCTCAGCAGGAGCCTCATCAATCTGCTCCGCCGCGTCTTCCGCAGCAGGCTCTTCTTCCTGAGTCTCTGTGTTTCCCTTGCTGTCATATTCGGCAAGAATATCGTCAACCGTATATTCCCTGCCGTTGGAATTATTTTTATCAGACATTAAATACTCCTCGGTTTACTGATTATAAATAAAGTTGATGTCAGGCTCCTTGGCGTCCTCATTGATGGAAGCCTTTGAAGTATCGACCTCAGGTGACTCACCGTCACGGACTCTTCTGCCGATAACAACGAAGCGTGAAGGCTCGAATTCGTTTGAACAGGTGGAAAGGGTAAGGAACTTGTCCCCCTCCTGCACATCAACGCCTGTGTTTATAGCAGTACGCTCCATAACGTTAGTGATGAAGTTGTCGTAATTGTAATCACTCTTAGGGTTGAAGTTTACGTAGTTATGGTAGTCAAAAATCACGCCGTCACGTGTATGTCTCGGTTCAACCTCAATAATGAAGGCAGCGATGATCTTATATGTATACTCCTCGTAAAGATTTGAGAAAGTAAATGTCGGGTGTTCGAGGTAAAAATCGAAATTGCTCGTGTAGCCTGACTTTACCTTGTATCTGTTGAGAGTACCGAACATTGAGCCGTCAGCCTGATTGTGCCCGTAGAGGATAATGTTGTCGCTCTGCTTGTCGTTGTAGGTGTTTACCTTGCAGCGGAAATCGGCATAAACCGTGCCGGGCTGTGATTTTTCGCCGTAGTAGTTACGGTCGAGATAATAGTCGTTATCCTCAGCCTGCACAACGATATTGTCGATTTTTGTACCGCCGACGGTTATCCAGCCTGCGGAATCGGGGTTTTCATTAACAAAGCTTTCCATATTCGGAAGCACCGTAAGCGGAGGCGGCTCTGTTGTTGTAATGACAGTTTCCTCTGTAACGGCAGTTGTTGTTTCCGTCATCTGAGTAATGGAAGGCATTGTCGTTTCCGTATGTCTGCTGCTTAATTCGTCGTCTATCTGCTTGCTTCTGCCCTGGTCTATAAAATAGCCCGTGATAATCACGCCTGCAATAATAAGAACTATCACAGAAACAATAAACACAATTTTGCCTGCCTTCTGAGGAGCAGTATCATTTTTATTCGGCAGTAAGCCGTTTCCTTTTCTTTTATTTGCCATATCGAACCTCATATCGGGGAAATTTAATCTTACGTAAGCTCCGATCAGGAGTAAATTACATCCCATTCTGGAGTTTTTGCATTCGGATTAAGGTAAGCGCCTGAAACATCAACGCTTTCGTCCTCACCCTTTCTGACACGCCTTGCCACAACGACAAAACGTGACGGCTCAAACTCGTTTGAACAGGTTGACAAGGTAAGAAACTTGTCACCGTGCTTAACGTCAACAGAAGTGATAATCTGCGACCGCACCATTATATTTTCAATAAAATCGCTGTATCTGTCCTCATCGTCAAGCTCGATGTAATTATGGTAATCAAAAATCACGCCGTCGCTTGTCTGTTCAGGGAGAACAGGCGTAACAAAATACGCAAATATCTTGTAGACATCGTTCCTGTAATTTGAACTGAACTTGATTACAGGGTGGGACTTGTAATAATCAAGGTCCTTTTTGTAATAGGCAAGGTCGCCGAACATAGTCTTGTCCTTCTGGTTGTGGCCGTAAAGGATAAGATTATCCGAGCGCTTGTCCGCCGTAAGCTCCGCACGCATATCGAGAAATACGGTGCCAGCCTTGTTTCTGCTGCCGTCGAAGGCGGTATTCAGATAGTAGCTGTTGCCGTCATTGCCCTTGCGCTGAACGACAGGCATAGCCACATTTGTATTGTCTATCTGTACCCAGCCCACCGTATCGGGATTGATTTCAAGGAGCTGCTCTGCACTGCTGAGCAGACTGCCGTTATTATCCGATGAAGTAAAGCTGTTGTAGATGTCCTGAAGCGAGCCGTTGAGGAATTTTGTGCTTAAAGAGAGCCTGAGCTCATTAAGCAGAATAACGATACATACCACCAGCACCAGCAGGGCAAACTGAGTAAAAAGCTTGCTGCCTATCTCCTTAGGGGAGTCCCCCTTCTGAATGATGAGCCAATGACCTCTGCGGCGTCTTTTCTTTTCCTTCACGGCTTTTTTGTAAGCTTTTTTAGCTGAACGGGAAAGTGCCATAACAAATAATTCCTAACCTTTTAACATAAAATCCGGATAAGGGCATAGTACGCCTATGTATAGTTATTGATAATACTAATATACACTATTTTTCCCTATAAGTCAAGAAAATAGCGTTTTTTTGTAGCAATTGTCAATTAAAAAGACCATAAATACCCTTTATTGCCTTTACTTGCAGTATAATTTGTCATAAATATACACGGCGAAATCACCCATACCTATATTTATTCAGAAATACACTATAAATAATACAATTCATCCCCTTGAATTTTTTCGTTCTTCACAAGAAAAAGTATAAATTTTATATGAAATTATACTCTCTGTATTGACTTTTGAGGTTTTATGTGATAAAATTAAGGCAATACCGCGCAGAGCTTGTGCGAAAGATGCGACGTCAGATTTTTTGTCAGATTGCATAGAAATTTCACAGGCATACTGTCGTATGTCAAGAAATTTCTGTGTAAGATGACGGAAAATATGCAAGCAGATTTCGTGCAAAGCCGTCAGGCGGGCTTTGTGCGATGTTGCCTTAATTATACTTGACAAACGGAGGTACAGGGTTTATGCGATGCCCGTTCTGTAATTTTGACGATACAAAAGTAATTGACTCCAGACCTGCCGACGGCAAGAAGCGCCGCCGCAGAGAATGTACAAGCTGCGGAAAAAGATTTACTACATATGAATCAATAGAAATGCCCGTGCTTTTCGTTGTGAAAAGGGACAACACCATTGAGCTTTTCGACCGCAACAAGCTTATACAGGGAATGTCCATCGCCGTAAAGAAGCGTCCCGTTTCCCTTGTTGACATCAACAGGATTGTTGACGAGATAGAGGGATATTATGCAAACAATATGGTAACTCAGGTTACGACCTCCGAAATCGGCGATATGGTGCTCAAGGCGCTGAAAAATATTGACCAGGTCGCATATGTGCGTTTTGCGTCGGTATACAAGGATTTTTCCGACGTTGACAGCTTTATGCACATCATATCCGAGCTTAAAAATCCATCCAATAACTAAAATACGGGGCTATGCAGTTTTGCATTGCCCCGTTCAGTTTGTCGAAAAAGTTTTTTCGATAATGAATAACGAATATTGAATAATGAATAATGAATAATTATGGAATTGCCTTCGGCAATACTATTAAAAATGTCCGCTAAGCGGACACCTTACCCATTCACTATTCATTATTCTTTTTTCATTTTTCATTAGCCTGTCGAGTTTATCGACAGGCTCACGGGTGGATAATATCCACCCGTCATATTTTTTACATTATCCTGTCGCCGCTGTGAATAACGGTCAGCTGTTCACCCATCAATTCCTTAAGCAGCTGACAGGGATATTCACCTGTGCAGTGTCCTGTGTAAAATTTTATGTCGGTTTTAAGCAGTTCCTCTGCCGTTTCTTTTATGACAGCCTCGTCTTCAGCGGTGTAGCCGTCCTTTTTCATCATATGAAAACCGCTTATCACAGCGTCAGGGTCGGAGCCGTAAAGTTCACGGTACCTGTCGAGAATGTTCAGTATGCCGTTGTGTGCACAGCCCGAAACAAGCACTTTATAACCGTTCTCGTTTATGACAAGATACTGTTCGTGACGGAAATCGTCCTCAACAAAACCGCTGTCCGTCTTAAAAGCAAGCACCCTGTTGCCCTGAGGGTGCAGACGCCTGCCCTTTACTCCCGAAAAGACCTCCAACTCATCATCAATACAAAAGCCGCCGTCCATAAGCCGTACCTGCGGCAGGGACAGTATTTTTTCGTCAATTCCGATATATTTTTCACAGTCAGGGTAAATATGGTAATACCCCTTCGCCGCTGATTTCTGCATAAAAATCCGTGCCCTCGGATTGATTTCCGCAAACGGCAGGATACCGCCCGAATGGTCGTAGTGACCGTGGCTTAAAACCACCGTGTCAACATCTTCAGGCTTCACTCCAAGCTTAGCGGCATTTTCAATAAAACCTCCGCTTGCACCCGTATCCGCAAGAATACGGTGCTTTTCCGTTTCAATGTAAAGGCATAAGCCGTGTTCTGCAAGGACATCTTCCCTGCCCTGTGTATTTTCAATCAGACATATTACTTTCATTTTATTCTCCTGTTTAAATATTTATGCTTGAATTTTATCATATTTTTACTTTTAAATCAAGTAAAAACGACTTTACAAATACAGATAAACCGATAATCCCCTCACCCTGAACTTAATGAAGCATACAGCATGGATAAAAAAGCCGTACTCAGATTTCTCTGAATACGGCGCAGATTGTCGATAAAGTTGCACAAAACCGCTCGACGTTAAAGTTTAGGTCAAGCCTTTTCAAAGGCTTGCGGGGTCAAGGGGCAGAGCCCTTGTCGCCCTCCGCAGAGGGCGAAATTCCTTGCCTTAGAGGCGCTCCGCAAGGGGTGAATTCA
>JAFQUQ010000058.1 GCA_017408395.1 Oscillospiraceae bacterium | reverse complement strand
GTGGTTTCGGCGGCTGTTGCCTCTGCTGCTTTTTGCGTTGATGCCGCTGTTACCGTTTCGGCTGCGGTTGAAGTTGACTCCGCAATTGTTGTTTCACTTTCCAGCTGCACGGATATTTCTTCCTTTCCGCATCCCGAAAGCCCAACAACGCAAACCGCAATCGCCATTATTCCGCTTATTATTTTTCTGAACATAATCGTCACCCTTTCTGTTTACACTGTAATTTTAATACCTAAAGCAAAATTTGTCAAGCATTTTAACGAAAAATGTACTATTTACAAACAAAAACAGATACGCCGAAAACCGACGTATCTGTTTAAAGTTTAATTCTGATTTGCAAAAAGAGGATTTGCCTTGAGTATCTCGTCCCTGATTTCGGGGTTGATTTCCGCAATCGGGTCAGGTGCGGGACGTCCTGTGTAATAGCCCTGGATGTAGTCCACGCCGAAATCTATTACGGTACGCATTTCGTCCGAAGTTTCAACACCCTCCGCAAGCACCTTTATGCCGTTTAACCTTGCAAACTCAATGGTACTGCGGACGAACATCTGCTTGTTTACGTCCTTATGGATGTCCGTAATGAGGAAACGGTCTATTTTTACGATGTGGGGAGAATATCTGAGAAGATTTACGATATTTGAATGACCCGTGCCGTAATCGTCAATGGCAATCTCGTTTTCGCTTCCGTCCTTTCCGATAAAGCGGATAGAGTCCAGTTCATCATCGGAAATACTGTTAAGCTCGGTTATTTCAAACACGAAATATTTCATAAACTCGGCATACTTTTCGCTTAACGCCTTGTTGTCGTTTTCGTTTAAGAAATGTCCCGGAATTGAGTTTATAAACACCTTGCGTCCGCCGAATTTTTCAAAATCTTCCGCAAAGCGTCCCATTACATTGAACATGGTTGCACGCTCAATGTCGTAAAGCCGCTTGTAAGCACCTGCCGTTTCAAGCACCTGAAGCGGATTCATTCCAATGCTTGGGTCTGTTCGCATAAGCGCTTCGTATGCGTAAATTTCACCATTTTTTGCGTTGACGATAGGCTGGAAATAATAGCTGAACAGATTTTTTTCAACAAGCACGCTGAATGCGTCGTAGAATTCTTTGGAAGAATTCTGCTCCTTGACAGCGTCGCCCATACCGCTTTTTACACGGTTGATATACATTTCACCTCTTGCAAGTCTGATAAAGTTTGCCAGCGTTTCGTCCCAGCCCTTATATGCAACGGTACAGCCGCAGTTTACTTCAACAAAATATTCCTTGACGTTCCTGTCGTTGAATTTACCAAGGTTTCCGAAGAATGAGCTTGTTGCATTATTGATTGTTTCGGAAAGGTCATCGTCATCGTCAAGATAGTTGATTATAATGAATTCATCCTCGGAAATATGTGCAATGAAGCACTTTTCGGGGTTTGCAATTCCAAGATTTTCAGCAACAACCACCAGTGCGTCTTCAATATCCTTTATGCCGTAATTTTCATAAATGTATCTGTATTTAGGCAGAGCGTAAACAGAAACAGAAATGATCCTGTCGTGATTTTCGGGCTTTGATGCAAACTCCTCAAACCATTTTGCGGCGCCCTTAAGATTAGGAAGCCCCGTTACGGAATTGAGCATAGAAGCCTTTTCAATGCTCTGCTCCATCATACGCTGTTTGCTGTGACTCAGGGCAGAGTTTACGGCAATATTGATAATTCTGTTGATACGGTTTATCTGATGCGCACAGGTGAAAAGCTCGTATGCCCTTACAGCATAGCAGCCGAACAGCTCATTATCTGCATAAATCGCACTGAGCACATACGCCGAATAGTCGCCTTCCGCCCAATCAAGCACATCAGGCATAAGACCTGCTCTGCTCACCGAAGCAATATCATTTATTCTGACATTCCTGTTGTCCTTTGCAGGCACCACAGCGTAGCCGTTGATAACATCAATGCCCCTGTCCATAGGGAGAAGCTCCGCCGAAGCCGCAAAATCTGATTTTATGCACACATATGAATTAGGAAGTATACAATCCGACATCATTTCGAGAAGCTGTCCCATATCGTAGCACTCGATCATCTTGTCAAGATGTGTATACATAAAGTTTTCGTGGTTTTCCATCTCCTGCATAACGTGGAAAATGTAGCCTGCGTCGCTGTGCATATCATCTTCTTTTTCGGTACATCCGCAGGATTCCGCAATGCACGGCACATAATTTTCCTTAAACACACCGCAGGGCAGATTTTCATTTATCGCTTTTTCTATAAGCTCCACGCTTAAATTAATAAGCTGCTCAATATCTTCCTTGCAGGTAGTAAGCTTAGGATTAAAATAATCACCGTCGGGAACGCCGTCAAAACCCGTTACTATTACATCATCGGGGATCTTGTAGCCTTCCTCCGCAAGCTTTTCGCAGGTTGCGATTGCCATAAAATCGTTGGCACAGATGATGGCTCTCGGCGGCTTTTTACCGTCGGCAATCAGGTCGTTTACAACAACGTGTGTAGGGAAATGCCAGTACTCACCGTAGCCGACCCTGTCTTCGCTGAACTCCAGACCGTTTTCTTCAAGCACATCCTTGTAATACTGAATACGCTGCTCAGAAACGCCGTCTCCTTTTTTGCCTGCCATAAAGAATGTATCTGTAATACCGTGGTCCTTGATAACGTGTCTTATAACATCCTTGTAAGCGTCCTCATATTCCTTTACGATGGAATAACAGCCCTCTATTTCCATATCCGTAACAACAACAGGAACGTTGCTGTCCTTTGCCCTCTGAGCTATATCACGGACGAGTTCCTTATCATAAAAATGGTCGGAATGGATAATGATACCGTCCAGTATCTGAAAATTAATATCTTCAAATATTGTCTTTGCACCGTCGGAATAGCTGTCATTTCTGTAAAAATCCTCGGAGCTGTTGAACACCACAAGCCTGAAGCCGTGGCTTCTTGCAACGTAATGCATACGGTTAACGTAATCGGCGTGTGTTCTGTTATTTAATTTTGTAACGCACAATCCTATTATTTTTCTTTTTCCAATCATAATGCATCTACTTCCCGATGTTTCTCTTAATGCCGTAAAAAGCATAATTATTTAAAATAAATTATACCATAATATCACCTTAAAGTCAATCAGAACCTTGTTTTTTTGCATATTACTGTAAGGTTTCCCTAAAAATTTGCGATTAGCTATTGCAATTCCGACAAAATTCTATTATAATGTATATGTATTCAATTTTGAAAGGAAGTTATATTTATGAACAACTGCGAAAACAAAGAAACAAATTCCGTTCTCCCCGTTGTCGTATTGATTATCACAGCACTTTCCTTTATCATCGGTTTTGTTGCAGGGGCTGCTGTTACCAGGGCTGTAACAAAGAAAAACTGCAGCTGCGGTGAATTTGACGCTGACGAATATGTTCGCAGCCTTAACTTTGAAGATTGATAAAATATTTTGTAAAGGACTTTTTTAAACTATGAAACTTGGTATGGTTGGTCTTCCTAATGTAGGAAAAAGCACACTTTTTAACGCTCTCACAAACGCAGGCGCAGAATCCGCAAACTACCCTTTCTGCACAATTGAACCTAACGTAGGCATCGTTTCTGTTCCCGAAGAACGTCTTTTAAAGCTTAAAGAAATGTATGACCCTAACAAATTTACTCCTGCTACTCTCGAATTCGTTGATATTGCAGGTCTTGTAAAGGGTGCTTCAAAGGGCGAGGGTCTCGGCAACAAGTTCCTTGCAAACATCCGTGAGGTTGACGCTATTGTTCACGTTGTACGCTGCTTTGAGGGCACTGACGTTATCCACGTTGACGGAAGCATAAACCCTCAGCGTGACATCGAAACAATCGACCTGGAGCTTATTTTCTCCGATATTGAAATGGTTGACCGCCGCATTGACCGTGCTAAGAAAGCACTCAAGGGCGACAAGAAATACGCTGCGGAGGTTGAATTCCTCGAAGCACTCAAGGCTCACCTTGAAGCAGGTCATTCCGCACGTTCCTACGGCTTTACTCCCGAAGAAGCAGAGCTTATAAAGACTACTCCCCTTCTTTCCGCAAAGCCTGTAATTTACGCAGCTAACCTTTCCGAAGAGGATTTCAAGAACAACATTGATACATCCGTACACTATCAGAAGGTATGTGAAATCGCAAAGACAGAAAACGCTTCCGTATTCCCTATCTGTGCACAGCTTGAAGCTGAAATTTCCGATATGGGCGATGATGACAAGGCTATGTTCCTTTCCGAGCTTGGTCTTGAAGTATCCGGTCTTGACAGAATTATCAAGGAAGGCTACGCTCTTCTCGGTCTTATTTCCTTCCTTACAGCAGGTAAGGATGAAGTCCGTGCCTGGACGATCACAAACGGCACAAAGGCTCCTCAGGCAGCAGGCAAAATTCACACTGACTTTGAAAAGGGCTTTATCCGTGCTGAAGTTGTAAGCTTCAAGGACCTTATGGACTGCGGTACTATGACAGGCGCAAAGGAAAAGGGTCTGGTACGTCTTGAAGGCAAGGAATATGTTGTTCAGGACGGCGACATCGTACTGTTCAGATTTAACGTTTAATAGCTTAAATTTAATAGCTTAAATACAGATAACCGTCGCTTTTGCCGGCGGTTATTTTTATATCAGACGAAAGGAGCAGTATGGACAGAGAACGCTACTATAACGTACTATGCAAGGTCCTTGACGGTGAACACGTCAGGGCAGGCATAGGTACATACGGTGAAAAAACGGTACACTCGGTACTGAAAAATTATTTTGAACCTTATGCCGACAGCCACGAGCAGAAAATCGGCGGCTTTGTGGCAGACATTATCGGCGAGAACGGTATCATCGAAATCCAGACCGCAGGCTTTGACCGTTTAAGAAAAAAGCTGGAATGTTTCCTTAAAGTCAGCCGTGTTACCGTTGTTCATCCTATCCCAAAAAGCAAATGGCTTATTTCAATCGACCCTGAAACAGGTGTGCAGGGACGCAAACGCAAATCCCCCAAAACAGGCACTCCCTATGACATATTCCCTGAGCTTTACAAAATCAAGCCGTTCCTTAAGGATGAAAATTTAAGCATCTGCATCGTTATGCTTGATATGGAGGAGTACCGCTGTCCACCCGAGGAAACGGGTCTTAAACGAGGCAGGCGCAAGGGTTACACACGCTACGACCGTATTCCCGTTGCATTGCAGGAGGAAATACATCTTGATACACTGTCCGATTGGCTTTATTTTATTCCGAACGGACTGCCCGATGAATATACCTCAAAGGATTTTGCACAAAAAGCAAAGCTGCACGTCAGCGACGCACAGCTTGCACTTAATATTTTAAATGAAATCGGAATAGTTGAACGTGTGGGAAAGGTCGGCAGAAGCTATCTCTACCGCACGGCTGTCAGCGAAGAAAAATTTCCGCTTCACGCTTGAGTCTTCCTATGGGCAGACCCACCACGTTGAAATAATCACCCGTTATGCTTTTTACGGGAAGGAAGCCCTTGTCCTGTATGCCGTAAGCGCCTGCCTTATCCATAGGCGAGCCTGTGGCAATATAATCGGAAATCTCCTTTTCCGTAAGTGTATAGAATTCCACGGCGGTAACGTCGGAAAAGCTGTGTTTTTTGCCATTTAAGCATAAGCACACCCCTGTTATTACGCTGTGCCTTTCACCCGATAATTCACCCAGCATTTCTGCCGCATCCTTTTCATCGGCAGGCTTTCCGTAAACCGTACCCTTATGTACGACCACCGTGTCACAGCCGATAACAAGCGCATCGGGATGTTCTCTGGCAATATGCTCCGCTTTTTTTACCGCAAGATATTCTGCGCTTTCTTCCGCTTTTATTTCATCGGGAAAGCTCTCGTCAATATCTGCGGGCTTACATTCAAATTCGTCGAAAACATAACCGAGAAGCTCCTGTCTTCTCGGAGATGCAGACGCAAGTATTACTTTCATTTTACCATTCACTTTCTATGGAGGATTTTTATGATTGATTATAAATTTTACAGTTCCCTGCCCGAAGAAGCAAAGCTCATCCGTACCGAAGTTTTCTGCGACGAACAGGGCTTCATCGAAGAATTCGACAGCGTTGACGGTTACGCTCTGCACGTTATTGCATATGTTGACGGCGAGCCTGCGGGCACAGGCAGAGTGTTTAAGCAGGACGATGAAAAATCACGTCATATCGGACGTGTTGCCGTGCTGAAAAAATTCCGCAGTCTTAATGTAGGCGCAGGAATTATGTCACAGCTTGAGCTTAAAGCTAAAGAGGACGGTGCCGAAAAAACCGAGCTTTCCTCTCAGTGTCAGGCACAGGGCTTCTACGAAAAATGCGGCTATACCGCAGAGGGCGAGAGCTATCTCGACCAGCACTGCCCTCACATTCATATGTTCAAGCTTCTGTAAGGAAATTTTCCGCAGCTTCAAGAACGGGAATATCCTGCGGATAGTTGAGCATTTTTACAGCTTCGTCATAAGGCAGCAGCCAGCTGTCCGAAATTTCTTCCGTCTGAATAACCGCCGCCGTGTAGTCGTAATGCGACAGGAAATACACGGCGTTTTTTTCGTGTCCCGATTTATTGCGGTAGCTGTAAGCCATTCTGAAACCATCGGCAGGCTCCGCTTTAAGCTTAGTTTCCTCGTAAACCTCACGGACAGCTGTCTGTATCTCGCTTTCACCGTATTCAACGTGACCCTTCGGGAAGCCGATATGCCCGCTGTCATTCTGAATTAAAAGATAGCGTCGTTCACCGTCAGTTTCCGTATACATAACAGCTCCGCAGGTCTTTTCGTAAACTGCGTCGCAGGTGTGGGTATAGTACTGCTCCTGAAATTCTATGGCCCTATTTATGTTGCACTCGTAGCAAATCGGCGTACCAAGCAGATTTTCAGGCACTCCCACCCATTTATCCTCGTTATCGTCAAGACGCTCTATCACCGCAATTATCACAACTTCAATCTCATTTACAGGCTCATCGACACCGAGAATGTAAACATCCTGCTCCTCCCCGTCGCCTGCAACAAGTCCCTCAATGTAGCCGTAATTTATGGGATAAATAATGTCAGGATGCTTCGGGTGCACAGTTCCGATGGGACGGTCCATTTTAACCGTGACCTTCTTTTCCAGCCAGGATTTATCGCCTTTTTTGATCTGTATTTCAGCCATTTCAGTCACCCCTTCAATTCAATAAAAACATTATACTCCATCTTAATCCGATTTTCAAGTAGCCTGATATTATATTATGCACAAAACCTGCTCAGTTTAAAATAAATCTCTCTACACACGCAAAAAATCTTAACAATACGCAAATTATTTTTACTTTAATTGCTTTTTTTAAGGTGATATAATCACAAACGGTGCTGTCAGAGCAAATCTGACGCTTTATTATGTATTCAACTGACGGAAGGATAAATTTATGAAGGATTTAACAACAGGCAAGCCCTGGAAGCTGATTCTGACCTTTGCCCTGCCTATTGCAATCGGCAACATTTTTCAGCTTTGTTACAGCTTCGCCGATGTATGGATAGTAGGCAACATTTTAGGCAACGACGCTCTTGCGGCGGTAGGCTCAACTTCCACTCTCAACGACCTTATCATCGGCTTTCTCATCGGTCTTACCAACGGCTTTGCTGTTATTACAGCACAAAAATTCGGTGCTAAAAACGAGCCTGACCTGCGGCGTTCCGTCGCTCACACCATTATGCTGGGTACGGCAATTTCTCTCCTGCTGACGGTTTTCAGCGTGGCTTTTCTTACCCCCATTCTCAACGCACTGAACATCCCCCCTGAGCATTTTGACAACGCCCGTTCTTATGCAAAGGTCATCCTTCTGGGTATGACCGCATCTATGGTTTACAACGTCTGTGCAAGCGTTCTCCGTGCAATCGGAGACGCTGTGACACCGCTTATTTTCCTTGTTTTTTCTGCTTTCTTAAACGTAGGACTTGACTATGTTATGATAGCAAAAACCACTCTCGGCGTATCGGGTGCGGCTTATGCAACTGTAATTTCACAGACCGTTTCTGCAATTCTCTGCATAATCTATATGTTTGTACGCTACCCTCTCCTGAGGCTTAAAAAAGAGGATTTCATTTTCAGCACGGAAATGACACGCTCCCTTTTAACCTGCGGAATTTCAATGGGACTTATGGCAAGCCTTGTTTCATTCGGCACGGTTTCACTCCAGAGTGCAATCAACACCTTCGGCACAAACATTATCGTTGCACACACCGCCGCAAGAAAGCTTACAAGCTTCTTTATGATGCCATTTGCCGTTTTCGGAATGACAATGTCCGCTTACTGCGCTCAGAATTACGGTGCGGAAAAATACAGCAGAATACGCAGGGGCGTGTTTACAACAGTGCTTTATGCGTGGGGATGGTGCGTATGCCTGTTTATTATGATTTACACAGCCGCACCTGCAATGCTTAAGCTTATAACATCAACGGAAGTGCCCGAAATCATTGACACCGCTGACCTTTATCTCCGTGTAAACTGCATACTTTATTTTGTAACGGCTGTGATTTCGGTTTTCCGTAATTCCCTGCAGGGTATCGGCGACCACAGAACTCCTATTATTTCAAGCGGTATCGAGCTTATCGGCAAGGTTGCGATAGTAATTTTCTTTGCGCCGAAAATCGGCTACTGGGCTATTATTCTTTCCGAGCCTATTGTGTGGGTGCTTATGGTAATTCCGCTTATTGTAAAGCTTCTGAGCAACCCTGCAATGAGAAAAAATCCGCATAATGCCGAAAATTAATGCATATTACTTGACAAGCGGATTTTTTTATGCTATTATTTTAAAACAATCTAACTTTTCATAGGGGAGTAGTCGGCGCTTCGGCGCGGCAAGTCAACATACTGACGGAAGTCTGGCTTGCCTTAATTGACAAGACTTATGTTCGGCACTGTAAATGTGTGCGTAAGCTTCCCGTTTTATAAAAAATCAGCTTATGTACCATACGGCGCATAAGCTTTTTTATTTGAAAGGAATGTTTATTATGGGATTTATCGAGCTTTTTCTGATCGGTGTGGGACTTTCAATGGACGCATTTGCGGTTTCGGTCTGTAAGGGACTGAATATGCGTGACAAAATAAACTACAAGCACGCAGGTTTAATTGCACTTTTCTTCGGCGGCTTTCAGGCGCTTATGCCGATTGTGGGCTATTTTCTCGGCGTAAACTTCGAGAGCCTTATCAAAAGCTTTGACCACTGGATAGCTTTCGTGCTTCTTGCTTTCCTCGGCGGCAGAATGATTTACGAAGCCGTAACTGAAAAGGACGATGAAGAAGCAGCAGACGGCAGCCTTAAAATAAAGGAGCTGTTTATGCTTGCGATTGCAACAAGCATCGACGCCCTCGCTGTCGGAATTACCTTTGCTTTTTTAAGCGTAAACATCTGGAGTGCCGTTTCAATTATCGGCGCAACTACATTTATCCTTGCCTTTGCAGGCGTTATCATCGGCAATAAATTCGGCAGCCGCTACAAAAGCAAAGCCGAGATTGCAGGGGGAATTATCCTCATTCTCATCGGAACAAAGATACTCCTCGAGCACCTCGGCATAATCAGTTTTTAAGTCTGAGCCGTCTTGTGACACGGTCGGTCGTCACAGCTGCCATAACTATTTTTATTATGTCAGTAAGAATAAACGGCAGCACACAATATCTCAGCGCATTCACCAGTCCTGCGTCACCGCCCCCTGCGTGAATACAGAGATACCACAGCGTACCCGTTACATAGCATAAAATGTGGCTTGCTGTCATTGCGGCGATCATAGCAGGTATAGTGCTTTTCCCGAGCAGCTTTATTACAATACCGTAAACTGCCGCTGAAAGCACAAAGCCGAAAATATAGCCGCCCGTTGCTCCGAAAAGAGCACCTACGCCTCCTCTGAAGCCTGAAAATACGGGAAGCCCTGTAAGGCCGAGGAGTATGTACACCAGAACTGCCCATACACCCTTTCTTCCGCCTAAAATCCCGAAGGTGCAGAAAATTGCAAAGGTCTGGAATGTAAGCGGAACAGGTCCCGGAATACATATCATTGAACAAATAACTATTACAACAGCAAAAAAAGATATACTCACAAGCTCTTTTATGCTGAATTCATTTATTTTTTTCTTTTTATCGGACATAAACCATTCTCCTGAAAAACAATAACCTTAACAGTATAACATACTATCATAAAAAAATCAAATTGTCAACCACTTTTCAAAAAAGAGTTGACAATACAGAAAGGATACATCAAATGAAACTGTTTAAAAAAGCAAATATTGCAGTTATAGCCGCTTCGGCGCTGACAGTTGTTCTCGGAATAATTCTCGTACTCAACCCTGTTGACTCAACGCTTTTCATATGCCGTGCGGCAGGTATTCTTCTGCTGGCTTCGGGCTTGTTTCTGACAGGCTCATATTTTCTCAATCTTTCCGATAATCCTGAGGGTTCTTCTCTCATAACAGGACTTATCCAGCTGTTTTTCGGTGCGTGGATTTCACTGCGTCCCGAAAATCTCGTTCAGTTTCTGACTGTGATAATCGGTCTGATAATCCTCATCCACAGCTTCGGTATGTTCCATTTCTCCATTCAGCTGAGAAGCTTCGGAAAAAAGATTGGTATCGGAATGCTGGTTATTGCACTGGTCACATTTATATTTGCACTTGTAACCATAATCTCACCCTTCGGCACAGTTGCGGCGACAATGATCATTGCAGGGATTTTTCTTATAATCGACGGTATCATCTGCATAATTGCAACCGTCGCTTTAAGCCGTTTTATCAAAAAGGTACGTGAAAACACGGTATTTATTGAAATAAAAGACACAGACAACGAAAACTGAAATCTTTCACTACACATAAAGGACAACTGAAATGAGTACAAGGACATTCAATAAAATAATCGAAAAGAACGAACGTGACGCAAACCGCACTGTTGCTTCCGTTATGGCAATCACATTTGCCTTTTTTACGCTGATTTACATTTTAAATCTTACAGGTGTTTTCGTAATCGACACCATTCCAATGACCATAGCCTACTGCACAGGCGGAATTACACTTATGCTGCCGATGCTTATAAATAAAATTTTCGGCACGGCTTCCAGAAGTCTTAAATATATCTATGTAAGCTTTGCGGCGTTTTTTCTGCTTGTAATAACCTCCGTCCTTACTTATCACGTGGTCGTAATTTACGCATTCCCCATTGCAATTGCAGGAATTTATTTTTCCAAGAAGGTAACACGTATCGCTTCCGTAATGACTGCGGCAGTTACCGTATGCGGTCAGCTTACTGCATACGCTTTAGGACGTCCCGACGATAATTTCCCCACCTTAAAGGCTCTTGTTATATATGGTATCCTGCCGAGACTCCTTATTCTGATATGTCTTGCGGCACTTCTTGAACACCTTACTGCACGTACCTCCGCTTTACTGAAAGAGGACGCTGAAAATTACGAACAGCAGGTACTTTACAGCAAAAATATGATTTACGGCTTTGCGACCCTTGTTGAAAACCGTGATGAAAATACAGGCGGTCACATAAAGCGTACAAGTATTTACAGCGCAATGCTTGCAACCAAGCTGAAAAGCAAGGGAATTTACACCGACACCATAAATGATGATTACATAAAATGCCTTTCTATGGTTGCGCCGCTTCACGACATCGGTAAAATTTCCATTCCAGACAGCGTTTTATGCAAGCCGGGCAAGCTTACCGACGAGGAATTCGATATAATGAAATCCCACGCTGCAAAGGGCGGAGAAATCATCAAGGACACCTTTTCCGCTGTTACTGATGAAAATTACCGTACAATGGCTTACGAGGTGGCACGTTATCACCACGAAAAATGGAACGGCAGAGGCTACCCTGAGGGCCTTTCGGGAGAGGAAATTCCCCTTTCCGCAAGAATAATGGCTGTTGCCGATGTTTTTGACGCAGTTTCGGAAAAAAGGTGTTACCGTGACGCTATGCCGCTGGAAAAATGCTTCGCCATAATCTCGGAGGGCATAGACCGTGACTTTGACCCTGCGGTTGCAGATGCGTTCCTTGAAATGCGTGATGAAATAACAAAGGTCAGGGAAACAGGCGAGTTTACTCCCGTATCATAAATATAAATTAATCTTGCAAATCGGTCTGATTTGTGGTATAATTTATAATCATATTATTTTTTGGAGGACTATTATGGTAGTTATCGAAATGGAAAACGGCAAAAAAATCAAGATTGAGCTTTATCCCGAAATTGCTCCTATCTCCGTAGAAAACTTTGAAAAGCTTGTTAAGCAGGGCTTTTATGACGGACTTATCTTCCACAGAGTTATCCCGGGCTTTATGATCCAGGGCGGCTGTCCTGAGGGCACAGGTATGGGCGGTCCCGGTCACCACATCAAGGGTGAATTTGCTTCAAACGGTATCAAGAACGACCTTAAGCACACAAGAGGCGTTATCTCTATGGCACGTTCAATGATGAAGGACAGCGCAGGCTCACAGTTCTTTATTATGCACGCTGACGCTCCTCACCTTGACGGCGAATACGCTGCTTTCGGCAAGGTTGTTGAGGGTATCGAGGTTGTTGACGAAATCGCTGCTATCCCTACTGATTTCCGTGACAAGCCGACTCAGCCACAGGTTATGAAGAAGGTTTATATCGAGGAATAAAAAATTTCAAGCTGTCCGCAGAATTGCAGACAGCTTGTTTTGTTTTATTTTACAATCACACGGACAGGTCTGTATCGAGTGATAATCTCGCCGTCAGGACACTTTTCTATCCTTTTTACGGGATTGCCCGCAAGGTCGTATTCGTAGGTATATGTGCTTTCAAAAACGCCCTTTTCATAGCCCACCATCTCATTGTCGTGGTCGCTTGAATAAACATATCGGATGAGATTTCCGTCGGAATCATATTCATATTCCCACAGCTGAGTGCCGCCGTAAGCGTCAAGGCGTTCCCAGTTAAGCTCACCGTTTTCATTGTACTCACGGGATTGAACATAGTTATTGCATCTGTCAGATTCGTCCCAATAAAAAGTCGTAATTTCGCTTTTTTCATAAACAAGCCGTCCCTCGTCGTCATATCTGTAAACAATGGTTCTTGCAGTATTTACTTCACCGTCAAACATTTCATATTTTGAGATAAGACCGTCAGCAGTGTATTCCTTCAGATATACCCTTGTTTCGTTAAAAACGTTTTTTTCCATTCTTACATCAAGACCGTTTTCGTAAAACACGGTTTCCGTTACGCCTGTATCGTAGGTGCATATTTTTCTGACAGCTTCATCGGTATCGCCGTTGTAGAAAAACTCCGTTGTGCAGTAAACATCGCCGTCGGAATATTCTGTCAATAAGCTTACACGCCCAAGCTCATCATACTCTTTTTTATCCTCATCCTCCTTGATCAGTTCACCCTTTTCGTCATAATGATAAACCCGTCTTTTATCGTTATCGTAATAAATTGTTTTCGTTTTTACGGTACCGTCAGGATAATAAGTGAAACCATAGCTTCTGATAAAGTAATACACATCATCATTAAGGGGCGTTCCTGCGTAGTCATAATCAAAGATGTAACAACTGTCTGAATGTTCACAGTTGTAATCCTCCTCTGTCAATTTAAACTCCGTCTTAAACTTTACATCATCTGCAAGCATACCGTCAATTTCCGCAAGCTTATCCCTGTCCTTGAAATACTCGTCAAGAAGCTTTGCAACCATATAAACAGACGGACTGTTGTTTAAATCAGACCAGTCGGCAGTCGGCATAAGCTTAAACTGAGGTTCGAGTCTGCCGAAATAATCCTTGATGTAGGTGTTGTACTGCTCCTGATCTTCAAAGCCACGGTAGGTAGTACCATTTAAACCGAAGGACCACTCTCCCACAGCTTCCGAAGAAAGCTTTCTGCCGTTTAAAACAAGCTTTATTATGCCGCCCTGACCTGCTGTGTTTCCGCCCGAAAAGCAATGTGCAAAGAAGCAATCCTGTTCCATAAAGATGAAGCTTACGGGCAGGTAGCCGTCATAGGACGCAAACGTTTCATCTCCCGTAAAAAACGTTCCGCCGTTCGGCTCTGCCATAAAAGCACCGTCCTTATCGACGGAAAATACAGCCGATACAGGGCTTGCCGATTTATGCTCGATTATCACTTCGGGAGTTCCGTCCGAATCAAGGTCGCACACGGTACAGCCTGCACCATGCAAAAGCATTTCATTGAAAATTTCCAGCTTGTCAAGCTTCTCCATATACTCTCTTGTACGGAGAAGGTATGTGCCGTAATTATTTTTCTTTTCATTCTCAGTGACCGTTGTTTCCTCTGTTTCTGCTGCTGTATCGGTTTCTTTTTCGGGTACTTCCGTAACCGTTTCGCTTTCATCTGCCGAGCTTTCAGAAGTTGGAAACTTAACTGCGGGAGTTTTTAAAGTAATCGCATATACCGTATTCACCTGCAAAGGATAACTTTCCGCAATAACACCGTCATAATAAACAACTACCTCGTCCCCGATGTTAAAATGAGTCATACTGTCCTTATTTTCGGTATCCAGCGACACAAAGGCTTTTACTTCGCCCGAATGACCTTCCAGCTGTTTGCAGGAAACAAGTATACTGTTTTCGTAAGTTTCTTCAACAATCCCCGTAAAATTAGGTTCATTCTCAATTATATAATTCATTGACTTTTTTGTACAGCCTGTCAGACCTGACAGAAAAATCAACGCTATTATCAGCACAGCATATCTTTTCATAAGCGATCCCTCCTTAATTTTAAATTATACCACCTGCCGCATATCCGTACAACAACTTAACGGTTACAAATAGTTACAAAACAAAAACTGCCGCCGTACATTATTAAATGTACAACGGCAGATTTAATTCTATTCAATAAAGAAAATGGACCCGTCAGCTATACTGCACATAAAGGTTGCCGCAAGATACGCAACATTTTTAAGCGTCTCCTTGCAGATAAGGGACTTTCTTCTCTTTTCGTAAAAGTCAATTTCCCCGCTGCTGACCTGAGCAAAAAATTCACCTACGGTACCCTCATAAACTGTATTCCTTCTAAGCTTGCGTTCAAGTGCACCGATGGTATGCACGTCACGTCTTTCAAGCAGTTCAAGAAGAAAGCTTATGCAGGTATGATGGTATCTTATGTTTAAATGGAATTTAAAGGGATAGCCCACAACGTCAATGAAATTATACCTTGTCTTGTCCTGATTTTCCGTATAGTGGTTGATTTTCCACTGTATACGCTCATAATGCTCATCGCTGACGCAATACTCGCACACCTTGATTTTTACGTTATCGCAGGTGTTCTGATAGCGGTCGGTGTACTCTATTCCGAAGCCGCTGAGCAATGGCTCGTGATAGCGGTATCTTGCATAGGAATAAAGCACGCTGCCGTTTTTATCAAAGGAAAAAGCTACGTGATTGTATGTATTTCTCGTAAGAAGTCGGATAGCCTTCCCTGTCTTGAATTCAGTTGCTATAAAGAAAACATATACTTTTTTCAATTGTCGGATTTCCTTTCATCTTCTTCAATGGGGCGTACATATCCTTCGGGGAGCTGTTCCTTTACCGCAATAAGGAATTTTGTGGTCTTTCCCTCTTCGGTAAACATTTTCTCGTGTTCGGTTTCAAGATTGTAAGCATAATCCGTATTGTGCAGGTCCCTTGTTATATATGTGATACGGAAGCCTGAGTGTTCAAAATACGGGATAGACTCTTCAAAAAGCTCGTCATCGTCGGTTTTGAAGTGAATTTCCCCGTTATCTTTAAGAAAGGTTCTGTACTGCATAAGCTGACGTGAATGTGTAAGACGGCGCTTCTTATGCTTCTTTCTTGGCCACGGATTGCAGAAATTGATATAGATACGGTCTATTTTATCGTTTTCGTCAAAGGAAGTGCTTATCATTTCGATATTCTGGGAAACAAGCCTGATGTTTGTGACCTCTCTGCCTGCTTCTTTAAATGCTGCCTCGACGGTACGTCTTGCAACGCCCAGCATATCGCTCTTTATGTCCATTGCAAGCCAGTTTACATCAGGGTATGCAAGAGCCGCCTGTGCAACAAAGCCGCCCTTTCCGCAGCCAAGCTCCGCATAAAGAGGCTTGTCGTCGTTATAAACCGTATTCCACTTGCCCTTGTACTCTGCGGAATGTTCTATATAATACGGGCACGCATTAAGCTCAGGCTGTGCCCATGGTTTCTTTCTGATTCTCATTTGATGTGTACTCCTTGGTTTATTTTTTGAAAATAAGGTCAACGCTTTCGATGCCCGTTTCAAGACGGGTATATTTTATTCCCGCAGCGTCAAGCATTTTCTTTGAAGCTATGGTAGCGGCGCTGTCGGCATATTTGTCATAAAGGTAAACGACCTCTTTTATCCCCGACTGTATGATAGCCTTTGCACACTCATTGCAGGGAAAAAGGTCAACGTAGATTTTAGCGTCCTTAAGGGACTTTCCGTTGGAATTGAGTATAGCATTAAGCTCAGCGTGGACAACATAGGGATATTTTGTAGCCTCGCCCTCTCTGTCCCAGGGAAAATCGTCGTCGGAACAGCCGATAGGAAAGCCGTTGTAGCCTGTGGAAAGGATAATATTGTCATCATTGACTATACACGCCCCCACCTGAGTATTGGGGTCCTTGCTTCGTTTTGCGGCAAGCAGGGCAACGCCCATAAAGTATTCGTCCCAGGAAATGTAGTCGGTACGTTTCATAAATATGTATCGGTCCTTAAGCTTTTACGTCTTAAAGAGCTGCTCCTTTCAAAAATTCAGATATAAACTCTACCCTGTTTTAAATTATAACATATTACTATAAAAATTGCAAATTTTTTTATAGAAAAAATTTGACACAACTGTTGATTTTATATATTTAATGTGTTATAATTTGTTTGTATCTATAAAAATGGCAATTCAGAGGTTTTATTTATCGTTATTTTTTTACAAGTATTGTTGTAAAAACACTGTCTGCCATTTTTATCAAATTCCCGGCAGTGACCGGTACGGAGGTTTTTGGAAATGAATTACAAACAGGAATTTATCAAATTCATGGTAGAATGCGGCGTGCTTACATTCGGTGATTTTACACTCAAAAGCGGCAGAAAAGCACCGTATTTCGTAAATACCGGTAACTATAAGACAGGCGCACAGCTTGCAAAGCTCGGTGAATTCTACGCTGCCTGCATCAAGGAAAACAATATCGAAGCTGAAACACTTTTCGGACCTGCTTACAAGGGTATCCCTCTTTCCGTATCTGCGGCTGTTGCTCTTTACAACAAGTACGGTATGGAAGTAAGCTACTGCTTTGACAGAAAGGAAGCCAAGGACCACGGTGAAGGCGGTATGTTCGTAGGCAAGCAGCTTAAGGACGGCGAAAAGGTTATCATCATCGAGGACGTTATGACCTCAGGCAAGGCTCTCCGTGAGGTTATGCCTAAGCTTACAGGTGAAGCAAACGTCAATGTAACAGGTATGGTCATCACAGTTGACAGAATGGAAAAGGCTCTCAATTCCGACAATTCCGCTGTTCAGGAAGCTTTCAAGGAATTCGGCGTTAAGGTTTATTCCATCGTTACCATCAATGACATCATCGACGCTATCCGTGACGGTGTTATCGGCGGTCAGGAGTACCTTGACAAGATGATCGAGTACAGAAAGGTTTACGGCGTGGAAGCTGAATAATCACGTCTGCCTTGAAATAAATGCCCGTTGACAGCGGCTGACGGGTGAAAACTAAAAAATTCTTACTATAATATATTTTTACCGCTGAGAAATGGAGTTTAAAATGGGTGTAAAGCTTGACCTTACAGTTGCATGCGCAGAAATTCTGGATTCGGTTATCTTTATGGAAAAATCCCCTGCCTATGCTGCATTCAAGGAGGAAATTGAAAAAATTCTTGCTGATTTCAACAAGACAAAGCGTTTCGGCGACGCTGCCGATATTGACGTAAAGGGTCTTGTGGACAGCTCCGCAGATACTCTTACTCATATGCACCGTGCATTCCTTATCTGGACATTCAATGAGGACTACGGCAAGAAACAGCAGAACGAAACTGAATACAGCAAGTTCCTCAAGCTTTTTGTAAAGTCTCAGGAAAAGGCTCTCGTTGCTGCAAACGACGGCAGCAAGCTTATTGATGTTACCGAAATCGAAGCCTTCAACAAGAAGTTCATCGACAACATCTCAAAGCAGCCTGACCTCTTCAACAGCATCAAGGAATTCTTCTCAGGCTATGTTTATGGCTTCTTCTTCAATTACCTTACCGAGCAGAAGGTTATGCGTGACTACGCTGAATTCCTCGTATGCCTCGGTATTATGTCAAACAAGATCTCCACTACTGAAGCTCAGAAGCAGAAGATCCTTCCTAAAATGGCTCTTCTCCTCAACAACGACCGCTTCAAGTACATCAGCGGCGAAATCCCTGTTGACGTAATGTTCAATATCGTTTACGACAGACTTGAACTTACAAACATCACTCCTGACGAGGATGTTATCATCAAGGACGCTCTCCGTGAATACATCATCTCAAATTACGACTACCGTGAAGGTGAAAATCTCATCTCCGACTCTGTTGTAACAGATGTAATGATCAAGCTCAACAGCCGCTTCATCTGTGCTGCTGACTTTGTTACCGATCTTCACAAGAACTCCTTTGACGGCGAAAGAACCTTCCTTGACGCTGACAAGACCGATATGGGTGAGTATACATACGAAAAGACACTTTCCGTTATCGACGAAAAGTGTGAGGCTAACCACGATAAGTTCTACTCCTCAGGCAGAGATGCTGTTATCGAAGTGGGCTTAAGCGGCGAATGCAAGTGCTACAAGTACCCTCTCGTTTACAAGGACGGCGAAAAGTTCTGGTTTGCTGATATTTTCAAGGAACTCCTCTTCCCTGCTGCTGACAAGTCTATCTTTGTTACAGTTGACGCTGAAGAACTTCCTCTTGCTGAATATCCGTTCACAGAATCCGCACTCCGCACAAATATCATCAGATTCCTGGGCGGTCTCGAAATCGACGGATTTACTGTACGTTCCGACAAGAAGTATTTCCTCGACGACATCAGAAGCATCAAGAAGAGCGGCAAGAGCGAAACAGAAAAGCGTATGCTTATCCTCGAAAAGCTCCTCTATGTTATCTCAGGTAATATGGACGCTACTTCCTACAAGCACCTTATCAACGACTGCATTTTCAGCACAGGTCTTTACGATGAATATATCCGTTACAGAATGGACTGCCTGTTTGAAAAGGGCGTAAAGAGCATCGAAGCAAAGAAAAATCTTCTTGACGAAATCAATAAAATCAAGTAAAATATCAATAACGGCTGCTGCAAAAATCTGCGGCAGCCGTTTAATACGAATATAACCTGTTAAAAGGAGGATATGCTTCCGTCGAAGCATGGCTGTTTATGAAATTTAAGAAAAATGCTGCGGCAGCAATCGTGTCTGCGATAATTCTATCGGCGGTTATGCTGACCTCCTGCAGCGGCAAGTATTCAAAGTCTGACAAGCTGGTAGAAGAAGGCGTAAAGCTTTTTAAAGATGCGGATTATTCTGCCGCCCTGACTTCACTTACGGAAGCTGACGTTCTTGAATTGAAGAGCGTCAAGGAGGAAACCCTCTACTACTATCTGGGCGAGTGCTATTTCAAGACGGGCGACTACGAAAAAAGCCTTGACTGTCACAAAAAAGCTGTTGCGGTCAAGCCCGACATTTTCAAAAGCTACGTTACGATAGGCGTATGCTACCGAAAGCTCGGCAACGAAAAGGAAGCACTGAAAGCTTACTCAGACGCTCTCCTTTACGACCCCGAAAACAGCGAATCCGTCGGACTTTATGTAAGCTTAGGCTCCATTTATATATCAAACAACAAGCCGTTTACCGCTATTGATTATCTCGAAAAAGCGTCGGAAATGTACCCCGAACAGGCAACTGCCCACGCTTATCTTGCAATTGCGTACACTATGGCGTTTGAATACGAAAAAGCCGACGAGGAGCTTGCTCTTGCCGAAAAATACGGCTACGAAAATATGGACGTCATCAGGGAACGTATAAATCAGGTTAAAAACAGGTAACATATCTGTATGGAGGGATTTTATGCTTGAAAAAGCTCTTGTAAACAAAAATAAATCCGCTGATTATAAAGAAGTAACAAAGGAGCTGGAGCAGAATTTATCCGTGCTTCAGCAGAAAATACGCGATAAAAAGCTGCCCGTTATAATTCTTATCGAAGGCTGGGGCGCTTCAGGCAAGGGTATGGTCATTGCTGATATGATCAAAATGCTTGACCCGAGATTTTTCAAGGTCTGTTCCACAATGCCAGCAAACGACGCCGAAAAAAGATACCCTCTTATGAAGCGTTTCTGGGCAAATATCCCCGCTTACGGCACTATGTCAATTATGGACAGAAGCTGGTATCAGGAGCTTGCCATCGCAAAGCTTGAGGACGGCATCTCCAAGGAAGAATACGAAAGACGTATACGCTCGGTAAACACATTTGAACGTCAGCTTACCGACGACGGCTACCTTATTATAAAGCTGTTCCTGCACATTTCCCGTCAGGAGCAGAAAAAGCGTTTCCTTAAGCTTAAAGAGGACAGTGCTACAAAATGGCGTGTTACGGGTCTGGACAAGAAGCGTAACAAAAAGTATGATGAATACTACGAACAGTTTGACGATATGCTTGAAAAGACAAACACTCCTTACAGCAAGTGGAAGGTCATCAACACTACCGACAAGCATTTTACACGCTTCCAGCTGTTCAATATTCTTGTAAGTCAGATCACAAATGCTGTAAATTCACAGCCTGAGCCTAAAGAGCCGCTTCCTGTGGATGACTTTAAACTGCTTGATATGCCTGCACTTTCCGAAGTAAAGCTTGACAATAAAAAATTAAGCCCCACCGAGTACGACAAGGAGCTTAAAAAGGCTCAGAAGGAGCTTGCTAAGCTTCACGGTAAAATTTATAAGCACAAAATTCCTGTCGTTCTTGCATTTGAAGGCTGGGATGCAGCAGGCAAGGGCGGTGCTATAAAGCGTGTGGGTGCTGCGCTTGACCCAAGAGGCTATGAGGCTGTGCCCGTTGCCGCACCTGACAGCAGAGAAAAGAACCGCCACTATTTATGGAGATTCTGGAACGCTCTCCCCAAAACAGGACACATCACCATTTTTGACCGTTCCTGGTACGGCAGAGTTATGGTTGAAAAGCTTGAAAAGTTTACACCGTCGGAACGCTGTGAAATGGCTTACCGTGAAATAAACGAATTTGAACAGGAGCTTACCGACTGCGGCGTTGTCGTGATGAAATTCTGGATTCAGATCGACAAGGACGAACAGCTCCGCAGATTTACGGAAAGACAGAACACTCCCGAAAAGCAGTGGAAAATTACGGACGAGGACTGGAGAAACCGTGAAAAATGGGATCTCTACGAGCCTGCGATCGACCGTATGATCTCCCTTACATCCACTGAGGACGCACCTTGGCACATAATTGAAGGCAACGACAAAAAGTATGCCCGCATAAAGGTTATGAAGCTTATAATCGAGCGTCTCAACAAGGCACTTAAGGACGTAACTTAAAATGCAAATCCCCCGATACACAGTAAAAGCTGTATATCGGGGATTTTTTGCATTTGTCAAGAGAATAAATTGTGAATATTTCGTAACTTATGGGAAAACATAAACCTGAATAAATTTTTACGGAGGTTTGCAATGGCAAGAAAGCTTTCACGCAATACGTTTATTATGGATAACCCACCCACCATAAGCAGCTATGCGGCAATTGCAGGAAAAATGGAAAGTCAGGGCCCTATGGGCAGCTATTTCGACGAAACCGAGGAGGACGGCTATTTCGGACAGAAAACCTGGGAAAAAGGCGAAAGCGAGCTTCAGAAGAGGACTCTTGCAAAGGCACTTGAAAAAGGCGGTCTTAAAGCAGAAAATATCGACTATATGTTTGCAGGCGACCTGCTCAATCAATGTATCGGCTCAACCTACGGGCTCCGTGATTTCAACATTCCCCTTTTCGGAATATACGGTGCCTGTTCAACAATGTCGGAGGGGCTTGCACTGGCTTCCCTTATGACCGACAGCGGCATTGGCGGTCACATTGCCGCAATCACATCATCACATTTCTGCTCTGCCGAAAGACAGTTCCGCTTTCCCCTTTCCTACGGCGGAGTACGTACTCCCACAGCGCAGTGGACCTGCACGGCTTCGGGTGCGGTAATCGTTTCTCCCAAATCCGAAGCTCCTTTTGTAAGAGCGTGTACAGTAGGAAAAATCGTGGATCTTGGTGTTACGGACGCAAACAATATGGGGGCGGCTATGGCACCTGCGGCGGCTTATGTAATAAAGACCTTCCTTGACGACACCTCAATGGAACCGTCGGATTTTGATGCTATAATCACAGGCGACCTGGGTCTTGTGGGAAGTGAGCTTCTGATAGAGCTGCTGCGTATGGAGGGAGTGGATATTTCCAGACAGCATAAGGACTGCGGTCTGATGATGTTTGACCGTGACAATCAGGATGTTCACGCAGGCGGTTCGGGATGCGGCTGTTCAGGCTCAATACTGTGCGGATATTTTCTTGATAAAGTAAAAAGCGGTGAGCTGAACAACATCCTGTTCTGTGCAACAGGTGCCCTTATGTCTACAACCGCTTCACAGCAGGGTGAAAGCATACCCTCCATTTCCCACGCTGTTTTTATTTCACACGAATGCAGATTCAAGGAAAATCAGAACTGATTTAATTTTATTGAAGTAACAGTCCGATGAATTTTACAATAATAAATCCAATGCTTAAAAATAGTTATGCAGTATGATATAATAAACGAATCCCTTCTCGTGAGGGCGGAGTAGAAATAGTTGTAGAGCAGCTCAGTGTACGCATGACAAATCAGGGGCATGAAGTTACATGTTATAACAGATCGGGACATCACGTCAGCGAAAAAAAATATGACTCTGAAAAGTTAAAGGAATACAAGGGCGTAAGGCTGAAGAACGTCCCTACTGTAAATAAAAAAGGTCTGGCGGCGGTAACATCCAGCATATTCGGAGCAATTTTATGTGCATTCGGTAAGTATGATGCGGTGCATTTTCACGCTGAGGGGCCATGTGCTATGATGTGGCTCCCGAAGCTGTTTGGTAAAAAATGTGTTGCAACTATACACGGGCTGGACTGGCAGCGTGATAAATGGAAAAATGCAACTAAAAAATATATTATGTTCGGTGAGAAAACAGCGGTGCGTTTTGCCGATGAGATAATCGTGCTTTCCAAAGAGACTCAACGTTATTTTATGGAGAAATACGGACGTGAAACCGTTTATATTCCTAACGGCGTAAATCGTCCCGAAAAGCGTACTGCACAGGAAATAACCCAAAAGTACGGGCTTTGTTCAGGGGAATATACTGGAAGAATTATTCAGCTGTGCATACCTTTATTGCCTTCCGAGCAAGCTTAAAGGAATGCCATTAAGTTTATTGGAAGCGATGAGTTACGGCTGCTGCTGTCTTACAAGTGACATACCTGAGTGTGCTTCGGTTGTGGAAAATAAGGCTGTTGTGTTCAAACATTCGGATACGGATGGATTGAAGAGTTCATTGCAGGAATTATGTGATAATCCCGATATGGCAGACGGATACAGAACGGATGCAGCTGATTTTATATGCCAAAAGTATAATTGGGATGAGGTCGTTCAGAAAACGCTTGATTTGTATGTGAGGAAGCAAGGATGAAAATTTTGATGATAAATAAGTTTCTGCACGCAAACGGCGGCTCAGAAACATATATGATGTGTCTGGGACAGTATCTTTCAGAATGCGGACATACTGTGGAATATTTCGGTATGGAACACGAAAAAAGATGCGTCGGCAACAGTTGTGAATGCTATACGTCGAATATGGATTTTCACAGCGGCTCGATTATTTCAAAACTCTCCTATCCGTTCAGGACGATCTACTCGTCCGAAGCACGCAAAAAACTGCGTATAATACTGGAGAAGTTCTGTCCCGATGCGGTGCACATCAATAATTTTAACTATCAGCTTACACCTTCCGTAATTCTTGAGCTTGTAAAATGGAAAAAGGAAGGGCACAAATGCAGGATAGTTTATACAGCACACGATTGTCAGCTTGTCTGCCCTAATCATATGTGCAGAAATCCGTTAACAGATGTGAACTGTGAAAAGTTTTTATCGCACCAAAAGGTAAAGAGTGAGGGACTGCGGCTTATTTATGTGGGCAGGCTTATTCGTGATAAAGGTGTACAGGGAATTTTATCTGCTCTTTCACAAATAAAAAATGACAAGGTAACTTTTACAGTAGTCGGCGATGGCGATTACGGCGATGAGCTGAAACATCAGGCAAATGGTGTGCAATCATACAGTTTAATGCTGTTATTGCAATTATCCACAGAATAATTCCATTATGTCTGTGACGCATTCCGATTATAACGTATGCGGCTATGAGCATTAATGTAATAACAACGCCATATTTCATCAGGCAATACATATACGAGCAGTCAAGGAAAAAATAATTATCCCTGAGTGTTGTTGAACCACCTGCCCCGACAAGAACAACCTGCTGTCCGAATAAAGTAACAGGGTATCGTTGATAATGTTTATGCTGATATGGCACGCAATATCAGCGGTACACGGATAACTGGCAAGATAAAGGCTCTCCTTTTCAGATTATGCTGTCATAAAAAAAGCCGTCTTATTTTTACAACGTGGCACGGGACTCCATTAAAAAAAGGAGCGTGATCAGCTTGGAAATGATGTCAGCGATTTTGTTTGCGAAGATATGACAATGCTTATGGGAAATCAATTTACCTCAGATATAATGAAGCACCTGACTTTCGGTAAAATTGATATGAAACTCATCGGAACGCCGAGAAATGATATTTTATTTTCTGACAACAATAAAATATGTGAACTAAAAAACAGCTCGGACTCCCCTGTGATAAATAAATCGTTTTATTTGCTCCGACTTTTCGTAATGACGGAAGAAGCAAATGAAAAGAGTAATCACATATGGTACCTTTGATTTTCTGCATTACGGCCATATCAGGCTCCTTCAAAGAGCAAAGGATCTGGGAGATTATCTGATCGCAGCATTATCTACGGACGAGTTCAATTGGAATGAAAAACAGAAAAAATGTTATTTCTCATACGAAGAACGCAAGAAAATGCTTGAAGCATTAAGATGTGTGGATCTGGTTATTCCCGAATATTGTTGGGAACAGAAAATGACCGATATAAATGAATACAAAATCGATACCTTTGTTATGGGAAATGACTGGGAAGGAAAATTTGATTTTCTGAAAAAAAATGCAAGGTAGTTTATCTTGAAAGAACTCCCGAAATTTCAACTACAAAGATAAAAAATGATCTGATGCAATAAATCCGATTAAAAATTACCAGCATAAATTTATATAAAAAGTGTATAATCCTGCCTGTGATACAAAAAATATTACTGCAAAATTTAATCAGCTAATTAAATCTGGAGGAATATAATTTATGAAAGCAACAGGCATTGTAAGAAGAATAGACGATCTGGGCAGGGTCGTTATTCCTAAGGAAATCAGACGCACTATGCGTATCCGTGAGGGCGACCCCCTCGAAATCTACACAAGCAACGACGGCGAAGTTATTTTCAAGAAATATTCTGCAATAAACGAAATGGCAGACTCCGCATCGCAGGTTGCAGAAGTTATGACCAAACTTGCCAACTGCCCTACGGTAATTTTTGACCGTGACCACGTTGTTGCGGTAGCAGGTGTACAGAAGAAGGAATTCAGCGAAAGACGTGTTTCAAGAGCACTTGAAGAGTATCTGGAAAGCAGAAAGAATTACATCTGCTCCTCCCCTAACGACGCAAAAGTTTTCCCTGTTGAAGGTATTGACAGAGCAGCTCTTGCCTGCACTCCGATTCTCGCTTCCGGTGATGTAACGGGTGCAGTTGCGTTTCTTGCACCAAACGATAATGCCGTAGCAAATGAAGTTCAGCAGAATCTTATTCAGGCAGCGGCACAGTTTCTCGGAAAACAGATAGAAGATTGATTTTATAAACGGAAAAAGTGCAAATATTTTTTATTTGCGCTTTTTTTCTACCATTTCCGCAAATATTTCCGCAAATTTTCTGCCCTGTGCGGCAGTTCTCGGCGGAGGACCTTTAAGACGTCCTCCGCCTTTTCTTATTTTCTTTGCTGTATGTCGTGACAAAAGCAGGGCGTCAATGTTTTCATCTGTGTAAATCATACCGTCCTGATTTACCACCTCCGCTTTTTTTGCCAGACACATTGCCGCCAGTCCGTAATCCTGCGTAACCACAATATCTCCCTGCTCAGCAAGATTTGCAATTTTAAAATCAGCGCTGTCAGCACCCTTGTCCACTGTTATCACTTCTGCATAATCTGTTTTGAAAATATGACAGGAATCACACACAATTATGCATTTTACATCATTCATCTGTGAAATTTCAATTACCTTTTTTACAACAGGACAGCCGTCTGCGTCAATTAATATCTTAATTTTTACCACTTCCTAAATATATTTTTTCTATTCAAATATATCACATAATTACACAAAAATCAAATTTATGAATATTCTTCGTATACAGTTACAATTAATTCATATTTCGAAATGTTTATATAGGTTAAATTAATTTTTAGTTTACATTATAATAATATTAAGTTTACATATGCAATTTGATACAAATATTGACATTATTAATTAAGGGGTATATAATTATTAATAGAAACGTGTTAATTATTTAACGCAAACTAACACATTTGCTATATTTTTTTAACATTGGGGGTCATTTTTTATGAGAACAAGCTTAAAAGCCAGACTTTTCAGATTAAGCGGAATCAGCGTTGCGGTTGCTGCTCTCCTTATGGCTTGCGTAGCTGCTGTTACAGCTGAAATGCTTTCCTCAGGAAGCGGTCAGAAGCAAGGTAGCAATGCAGTAAACGTATGTGCTTCAATTATCAACGACGAACTTGGCTACATTTCCGAATGTCTTGATACTGCAGTTCCTTCAATGGACGGAGACCTGACATTTGAAAAGATTTTTATGAACGGCGATGACTCCGGCTATGATTATTCTTCCGTTTCAGACATTACAACCGGTCTTGAAACAGGCGAATTTACAATTACCACACCTGTTAAGAATGATAACGGTGAAATGGTAGTGCTTGCTGCAAAGAAAAGAGCAGATGGTATAATTTTCGGTGAAATCGGTTACGATTACTTTGACTCCTGCCTCAATACACTCCGTATCTCCGAAAATGACATAGGCTTCCTCTGCAATGATTCCGGTGACATTATTCTTTCAACAGATTATGCACATTTAAGCGATAATCTCAGCCTTTCCGAATATTACGGACTCAACTCAATCGTCAATGATCTTTCCATTCAGCAGGGCGGCACTCTTACCGATTCAAGTGATAATTTAAACGGCGGTATGAAAATAATGTATACATATTTGCCTGTTCCCGAATACGGCTATAATGTAATTTACGGTACAGACAGCTCAAACATTACAAAACCATTCTATAACGTACTCTGGGTAATCCTCGGTATGCTCATTTTTGACATTTCCCTTACTCTTATCATTGCAAATGTTGTAGGTAATCAGGTAAGCAAATCAATCGTTCCTGTTACCGAACGTCTGGTAAAGCTTGCTGACGGTGACGTGCATACACCTATTATCCCAAACGAGCGCGGTGACGAAAGCCAGCTTCTCGGCGAATCAATGGCAAGAACTATCAACGAGCTTTCCGAATACATCACTGACATCGACACAGTTCTCGCAGGTATCAGCAACTGCAATCTTACCGTTGAAAGCAATGTCGAATACGACGGCGACTTCAAAGAAATCAAGCGTTCACTCAATATGATAACTGAAAACCTCAGAACTATAATCGGTGATATACAGTCTGCAAGCGAACAGGTACATTCAGGCGCGGATATGCTTGCTTCAAGCGCTCAGCAGCTTGCTCAGAATACTGCCGAGGAAGCATCTACGCTTGAACAGATCAACACTATGACAGCTGACATTGAAGAACACATAGACAATACCGCTGAAAACGCAACAAAGGCAAGCACCCTCCTCCACGGTATTCTTGAAAATATCAGGACAGGCAGTGCAACAATGTCCCAGATGTCAACCTCTATGGAAGAAATCAAGGAATCCTCAGACGAAATTCAGAACATCGTTTCCATTATCGAGGACATCGCATTCCAGACAAACATCCTCGCTCTCAACGCCGCTGTCGAAGCTGCAAGAGCAGGCGAAGCAGGCAAGGGCTTTGCAGTTGTTGCTGATGAAGTAAGAAATCTTGCTACTAAATCCTCCGAGGCCGCAAAAGACACTATGGACCTTGTTAAAAAGAGCGTTGAATCTGTTTCAAGAGGTAACGAGCTTACAATGGTTACAGACGCTTCTCTCCGTGAAATCACAGAATCCATTGACCATTTCAGCCGACTTATGGACGAAATCAACTACGCATCAAACGAACAGGCCGAGTCCATCAAGCAGATCAATATCGGTATCTCTCAGATCACAAACGCCGTTCAATCCAACTCTGCAACAGCAGAACAGTGTGCCGCTTCCTCCGAAGAGCTTAAGGCACAGGCTGACATCCTTAACGAACAGGTCGAAAGATTTGCAATCTGATCGGATTTTCCTCTTTAACACGCTGCCGTGATATTTCACGTCAGCGTGTTTTTATTGCTGTAGCAAATTATTCTCATTTTGTTTAATTTCTGACGTAAGAGTTACATTTTGAGCTGTAAGAGTAATAAAACTGTAACGGAAATGTAATTGTTTTTTGTGCCGTGATTTGGTATAATAGGTACAGTGAAATTGATTACAAAAGGAGGGAGTCTGCTTTCATGGGCACATACAGAAAATCAACTGCTGCAGTTTTAGCCGTTTTTTCTTCATTATGCCTTTTCTGCGGATGCAGTGCAGGTTTATCGCCTGACGGCATTGTAACCGAAGAAATCTTAACGGAAACCGTTATTGTTTCCGAAACCCAGAATATTATCAGAAGCAGCCCGTCCGTTTATTCCAATAACGGAGATGAGTCCGTTTACACCCCGGAGCCGTTCTCGTCATATACCTTTGAATATTACGACGGTGCGGAAAAATATATGACAACCATCAGCACCGACAGCACCGGAGATGTGTTCAACATCATCCTTGAAGACAGCAGCTTCGGATTTTCAGAAACAACCATCACTCCCCCCGATGATTACATTTTAAATATCCCTTATTCACAGCAGACCGCTTCAAGCGTTTGTACCGTAATAAGAAACACCATTGATGATACCCCCGTTCCTGATATTCTTGAATTCACCTTCTATTTAAGCAACTTCGAGGATGAAAGCCTTTCTTATACGGTAAAGAAATACTATGCTGTAAGGGACGGCGAGCTTTGCGAAATCAAGCTTGTTTCCGAAGATGCGGCAGGCACGGCAACAGAAATGGAATATTGCAGCGACTACACTCTTTTCCATACAGAGCCTCTTGTTTTTATGCCGACACCTGTTGTAAACATCGATGAGAACCGCAGCCTTTCAGCGGATGTTTACACCTACACCTTCGACCCCGACGCAATGACAATGACCAGACAGCTGATTGACTCTTCCTATGAGTCCAATCCCCTTTACTACTGCTATAAAACCTATGCGGCGGCTGATTATATCGCAAAATACTTTACAAAGACCAGCCTTAATGTAACAGATTATGAAAATTACGTTGAAGTGCCGTCTGTAAACTCGGACAACAACGAATATTTCTTTAAGGTAGATGACCCCCGCTTCGGCACTGTTGAGGAGCTTAAGGATTTTACAAGAAAGTTCTTCACAGAAAAGCTTGTCAGCGATATGTTTATAAACGCTCCGCAGAAATACCGTGATATTGACGGCGTGCTCCATACTATCGTCGGCGACGGCGGCTATGATTTTACCTTAGGCAAAATCACAATCACGGAAATCGAAGAAAGCGGCAATACCATTACCGTACACACAAAGCAGGAAAAGTTTACTCCCGAAGGTAAATTTGACACATTTATTGACGGCGGAGATTTCGTTATCGAGCGTAACCCTGAGGATGACTCCTTTGTTGTTACGCAGTACAGATTTGTTTACTGACTTTTTCTATATAGTTTTCCCCAATCAAAAATCCGTAACAGCACGTTACGGATTTTTGTTTTTCAATATTGTATTGACTTGAATTTTATGTGGTGATATAATTATAAAAAAACTTAAGGAGATTATAATTATGGTTGCAAAAACACCTCCTATGGGCTGGAACAGCTGGGACTGCTACGGTGCGGCAGTAAACGAAGCAACGGTCCGTGCAAATGCTGATTTTATGGCAAAGCATCTGAAACAGTACGGCTGGGAATATGTTGTGGTTGACATTCAGTGGTCAGAGCCTACCGCACAAAACCACGAATACCACCAGTTTACAGAGCTTTGTATGGATGAGTACTCCCGTCTTATACCTGCGGAAAACCGCTTTCCTTCATCGGCAGGCGGCAAGGGCTTTGCTCCGCTGGCTGAGTATGTACACTCCCTTGGTTTAAAATTCGGCATACATATTATGAGAGGTATCCCAAGACAGGCTGCTCACCGCAATACTGCAATAAAGGGTACGGATAAAACTGCACGTCAGATCGCTAAAACTGCTTCAATTTGTCAGTGGAATACGGATATGTACGGTGTAGACCCTGAAAAGGACGGCGCAAAGGCTTACTACGACAGCATTTTTGAGCTTTATGCCGAATGGGGCGTTGACTTTATCAAGTGCGACGATATTGCAAGAGAGCTTCCTCACGAAGAAGCCGAGCTCCGTATGCTCAGCGACTCCCTGAAAAACTGCGGCCGTGATATGGTGCTCAGTCTTTCCCCGGGACCATCCCTTGTTGAAAAGGCAGAGCTTTACAAGGAAACTGCAAATATGTGGCGTATCACAGATGATTTCTGGGATAAGTGGGAGCTGCTTTACAATATGTTTGAGCGTGCCGAAAAATGGTGCATCCACTCAGGCGAGGGACACTGGCCCGACTGTGATATGCTTCCAATCGGTCATATTTTACAGGACTACGACGAAAATATCGTGACAAAGTTTACACAGGACGAGCAGATTACAATGCTCACTCTCTGGTGTATGATGCGTTCACCGTTGATGATAGGCGGCGAAATGACAAAGTTTGACGACTTTACAATGAGCCTGCTCACAAATGAGGGACTTATCGAGGTGCTCAACAGCACCCACTCCGCACACCCCTTATTCAGAAAAACAGTTGACGGCAACGAGCACATCGCCTGGTTTACTTCACACAACAACGGCAAGGATCATTACATTGCCCTGTTCAATGCAGGCGAAAGCGAATGTGCTGTAACTGCAAAGCTTCCTTTTGCGGCCGACTTCTCCGTTACAGACGTATGGAACGGCAAAAACTGCGGAAAAGTATCCGACAGCGTTTCGGCAGACGTAAAGCCTCACGGCGCCGTACTGCTCAAGCTTACAAGAGAATAAAACAAAATCCGAAGTACGGCGTGTACTTCGGATTTTTTTACTGTAATTCGTTGAGAACCTGATTTACCTGCTCACGTATTTCAATGAATGCGTCGGCAATCTCAGGGTCAAAATGCGAGCCTCTGGATTCTGCAAGAATATCAAAGGCAAGCTCTGATGTGAACGCTTCCTTATAAACACGCTTACTTGTAAGAGCGTCAAAAACGTCAACTACTGCCATTATTCTTGCACAAAGCGGTATGTCCTCGCCCGAAAGCTTACAGGGATAACCGCTGCCGTCCCATTTTTCGTGGGGGTAAAGAGCCATCTGGCTTGCGATTTTAATATATTCCCTGCTTTCGATATTGGAAAGGGTCTTTTCAATTATGCTGTGACCCTCCATTGTGTGGGTCTTGATTATTTCAAATTCCTCTGCTGTAAGTCTGCCCGGCTTGTTGAGAATATCGTCGGGAATTTTGATTTTGCCGATGTCGTGAAGCGGTGCAGCCTTTATCATCATTTCTCTCTGCCCTTCCATAAGCTGTGCCGCATAATTCTGCTTGCCTGCAAGATGATTTACAAGCAGTCTGAGATATTCACTTGTGCGCTTGATATGCTGACCTGTGAAATCGTCACGGGATTCTACAAGGTCGGCAAAGCTTGAAATGATCTTATTCTGAATATCACGGAGCCTTGCATTTGAAGCACGCAGATACGACTGCTGTATGTACGAGCTTGTGCAGTTGTCAATATTGATTGCAAACTTCTGTATACGTCTTGCAGCAATACTGAAAGAGTCAAAATCATAATCCGAAGCATATGCCGCAAGATAACCGTGGACGTTATCCTGATTATGGATTATCGTCACAATAAGCGGCTCTGTACGTTTAAGCGACTCCTCCCAGCTTGGAATAAGCTTTGACTGGTGGAAATTCTGATAAACGACCTCCTCGGTATCGAAGAAATACTTATCTGAAAGGAACACCGTTGTAAACGGATTAAAATTGCTTCGGTGGGGTTTCTTGAATGAACTTGCAAAATCCGAATTCAGGCACAGATAGCAGTTGAAGGTCGCATAATGCTTGATAACGCCTGTTATTGTATCAACATCAAGAACATTTGACATTTTAGCGGTCATATTGTTCATAAGATGGTCAAACTGCTGGTCAGCGTTTATTCTTGCATAAAGCTTGTTTATGGATTTGTTTATGCTGATAACAGATTTTTTTCTGCATCCGCATGATTCGGAATAGTCGGCGGTGTAAGGGAATACAAGCTTGTTTTCAACCTTTTCCCCTGACATAAGCCTGGATACTATATCATAAAGGAACTCCGCAAGCTTATCCATATCACGGCGGCAGGTAGTCAGACGAGGGAAGTTATATCTTTCCTGCTCAATACCGTCAAATCCTGTTACGATAACATCTTCAGGTACGCTTATACCGTGCCGTGCAAGCACCTCGCACACGGTAATTGCCATAGTATCATTTATGCATACGATAGCTTCGGGAAGTCCCAGAGGTGAATTAAGGAATTTTTCCATAACCTCTTCCGTCGGTGCATCGTAGAAATTACCGTAGCCGAAACGCTCTTCCTCGAATGGTATACCATTCTTGGCAAGCACTTTCTTGTAAATTGCAACCTTTTCATCGGAAACAGGGTTATCCTTAAAGCCGGCGATACAGTTTATCTTTGTAAGCTTATGGTGTTCAACAAGGTGCACCATAACGTCATAGAAAGCATCGGAGGTATCGTAGCTGATATTTATACATCCGTCGTAAAATCTGTCGCCGTCAACAATAATAACGGGCTTTTCGCACCTGTTTGCCGTCTGGATGATTTTACCTATGACAATATCATTCTTTATAAGCTGTGCAAAAACAATTACAACATCGGTATAACCGTACTGTAAAAGTTCGTAAACACAGGCTTCTCCGTCATTGAAAGGATTATTGCTGTAAAGGTCATTGCAGCTGTTTAAAATTACAGCACGGCACTTATTCTGTTCAAGTCTTTTTATAAAAGGATAAACTATGCCCTGCACGTCCTCTTTGCAGATTTCGGACACGCACATAGCAACTGCTACATATTCACCAATCACAGCCAATCCCTCCTTTTTGTTTATTATTATTAAATTATAGCACAGCTTCAGCCTGATTGTCAACCACTTTAAACAAAAACGGTTGATTATTTTTCTGATTATGCTATAATTTAAACAATAGATTACTCAAAAATAAAAAAGGAATGAATATAAATGAAAAATGCTGTTATAATCCCCGACTCATTCAAGGGTACGCTTGCTTCGGAAAAGGTATGCAACATTATTGCCGAAAGGATACGCTTTCACTTTCCAAAGTGTAAAATTTCGGCTGTTCCAGTTTCGGACGGAGGAGAAGGCTTCTGCGGCTGTATGATAAAAGCCTGCGGCGGAAAAATTATTGAATGTGAAACTATGAACCCATACGGCGAAAAGATAACGGCTGAAATCGGACTGACCGACAGCGGAAACACGGCAATCATAGAAATGGCGGCAGCGGCAGGTCTGGGGCTTGCAAAAAGCCGTCTAAACCCTGAGCTGACGTCCACCTTCGGGGTAGGTCTTATGATAAAAGCCGCACGTGAGCTTGGCTGTAAAAAGGTCCTGCTTGGTCTTGGCGGCTCCTGCACAAACGACGGCGGATGCGGTGCGGCGGCGGCTTTAGGTGTAAAATTTCTGAACAGTGCAGGAAAGCCGTTTATTCCGACAGGGGGAACGCTTAAAGATATTGACAGGATAATTCCTGCTGAAAGCGGCATTGAAATTGAAGCGATGTGCGACGTAAAAAATGTGCTTTACGGCAAAAACGGTGCCGCTTATGTATTTGCACCGCAGAAGGGTGCAGATGATGAAATGGTGCTCCGCCTTGACGATGGACTTAAACATCTTGCCGAAAAAATCAGGGAGCATCTCGGCATTGACATTTCCGGATATGAAGGCGGAGGTGCCGCAGGAGGCTTCGGTGCAGGAGTATGCGCATTTATGGGCGGCAGTTTAAAAAGAGGCATAGACTCTGTGCTGGACGCTGTAAAGTTTGAACAGCTTATAAAAGAAGCCGACTTCATTTTTACAGGCGAAGGAAAAATCGACAGTCAGAGCAGGGACGGCAAGGTCATTGACGGTATAATTTCACGTGCGGAGGGTATTCCTGTCATAGCCTTTGCAGGGGGAATAGACGGTGACATTTCACAGCTTTATTCACAGGGTCTTACGGCGGCTTTTACAATAAATATGCTTCCCGAAGACCTTTCCGTAAGCGCAGGAAAAAGCGAAACTAACCTTTCTGCCGCCGCCGATAACGTGCTCCGACTTATAAAACACGGTGTTTACGGCAAAAAATAACTGTCCTGATTTTTATTTGCTTAAAAAGTTCTTTTCCCTCTTGCTTTTTTGAGCTGTTTGTTATATACTTAAAGTATGTGTTTTGAAAATGTAATACTAAAGGAAGTTTTATAATGAGCAGTAAAAAAATTGGCTTTGATAACGACAAGTACCTGAAAACCCAGTCTGAACATATCAGAAAGCGTATCTCCCAGTTCGGCGATAAGCTTTATCTTGAATTCGGCGGTAAGCTTTTTGACGATTTCCACGCTTCAAGAGTGCTCCCCGGCTTCAAGCCTGACAGCAAGCTTCAGATGCTTCTTCAGCTTAAGGACGAGGCTGAAATCGTAATTGTTATCAATGCTGCCGATATAGAAAAAAATAAGGTAAGAGGCGATCTCGGAATTACCTACGACGTTGACGTTATCCGTCTTTTCAATATTTTCAGCCAGATCGGGCTTTATGTGAGCAGCGTCGTTCTTACTCAGTATACGGCAGGTCAGAACGCTGTTGACGCTTTCCAGCGCCGACTTGAAGCTCTCGGCCTTAAAGTTTACCACCACTACCATATCAACGGCTATCCGACCAATCTTAAACTTATTATGAGTGATGACGGCTACGGCAAAAATGATTATATAGAAACTTCAAGAAAGCTTGTCGTTATAACAGCTCCCGGTCCCGGAAGCGGAAAAATGGCTACCTGCCTTTCCCAGCTTTACCACGACTATAAGCGTAACATCAGCGCAGGCTATGCAAAGTTTGAAACCTTCCCTATCTGGAATATTCCTTTGAGACACCCTGTAAACATTGCTTATGAAGCGGCTACTGCTGACCTTAACGATGTGAATATGATCGACCCGTTCCATCTTGAAGCTTACGGTCAGACCACCGTAAACTACAACCGTGACGTTGAAATCTTTCCTGTTCTCAACGCAATGTTTGAAATGATAATCGGTGAGTCGCCCTACAAGTCCCCTACTGATATGGGCGTAAATATGGTAGGCAACTGCATTATAGACGATGAAGCTGTATGCGAAGCGGCAAAACAGGAAATAATCCGCCGTTACTACACGGCAATGTGCGGTCACAAAACAGGTACGGTTGACGAAGATGAGCTTTACAAGCTTGAACTGCTTATGAAGCAGGCAGGCGTCACCGAAGCAGACCGCAAAGTTACAGCTGCCGCACTCGAAAAAGAAGAAGCAACAGGCGCTCCTGCCGCTGCAATGGAGCTCCCAGACGGTACTATCATCACGGGTAAAACATCAAATCTTCTCGGTGCTTCATCGGCGCTGCTTCTTAATGCGCTTAAATATTTCGGAGGAATTGATGATGAGTCCCTGCTTATGTCGCCTGAGGTAATCGAGCCTATCCAGAGCCTTAAGGTTGACCATCTTGGAAGCTTAAATCCCCGTCTGCACACCGATGAAACCCTTATTGCACTTTCAATTTGTGCCGCTACAAGTGCAAAGGCAAAGCTTGCTATGGAGCAGATTTCAAAGCTTAAGGGCTGTGAGGTGCACTCAACGGTAATTCTCTCCGCAGTTGACGAAAGAACCTTCAAGCGACTTGGTGTAAATCTTACCTGCGAGCCTAAATATGAATAAAATCAAGGCTGTCCGATAAAACGGGCAGCCTTTTTTAGTGAAAAAAATTATTAAAAAGTTTGACACATTTGCCTTTTTAATGTATAATCATAAAGACGGATTTTGTCGAAAGGACGGTGTAAAATTGTATCATATTCTCTATAATCCCTTTGCGGGAAACGGCAGAGGCGAGGCGCAGGCTCACAGGCTTGATGAAATTTACGGCAAAGACAACGTTGAATATCACAATATGACTCAGATAGAAAGCTACGGGGACTTTTTTGCACGGCTTCCCGATGATGACAAGGCTGTTGTTGTAGGCGGCGACGGCACTCTCAACAGATTTATCAATGCCGCAGAGGGCGTTGATTTCAGACACGAGATTTTATACTATGCCGCAGGAAGCGGAAACGATTTTCTCAAAGACCTCGAAATCGACAAGAATTCTCCTCCCATTCCAATAAACAAATACATCGTAAACCTGCCCTTCGTTACCATAAACGGCAAAACCAGCCGCTTTTTAAACGGTATCGGCTACGGTCTTGACGGGTACTGCTGTGAAGAAGGAGACAAAATACGCAAAAACAACGGCAAGCCTATAAACTACACGCCTATTGCCCTTAAAGGGCTGCTTTACGATTTTAAACCTGTGGACGCTGAAATTACAATTGACGGCGTAAAGCACACCTTTGAAAAGATATGGATAGCCCCTGCTATGCACGGCAGATTTTACGGCGGCGGTGTAATGGCAGCTCCCAGACAGGACAGACTCAACGAAGAAGGTACGCTCTCCGTTGCGGTAATGCGTAATCTCGGACGTTTAAAATCACTGACGGTATTCCCTACCCTTTACAAAGGAAACCACGTCAAGCATACGGACATCGTAACAATTATGACGGGTAAAGAAATAACCGTTTCCTTCAACCGTCCTACCGCACTCCAGATAGACGGTGAAACTGTAAAGAATGTTACAAGCTATACGGTCACTTCAGCAAAAAAAGCCGCTGTTCTATCAGCGGAATAATAAAAAAGACTGCCGCATTTACTACACGGCAGTCTTTTTATTTATATGAAAAATTACTTGCAGCAGTTGCATTCGCCGACTCTTACTGTCCAGCCGAATGTATCCTCTGTCTTACCCCACTGGATACCTGTGAGTGTATCGTAGAGTCTCTGGGAGATAGGTCCGATCTCGCCGTTGCTTAAAGGCATTACCTTGTCGCCGTACTTAAGCTCGCCGATAGGAGAAATTACAGCAGCTGTACCTGTGCCGAATGCTTCATCGAACTTGCCTTCATCGTAAGCCTTGATAAGCTCGTCGATTTCGATGTCACGCTCTGTAACCTTGTAGCCCATTGATCTGAGAAGCTCAATGCAGGACTTTCTTGTGATACCGCCGAGGATGGACTTACGGTCGAGGCTTGGTGTGATTACTTCGCCGTCAACAACGAAGAATACGTTCATAGCGCCTACTTCTTCAACATACTTACGCTTTACGCCGTCAAGCCAGAGTACCTGTGCATAACCCTGCTTTTCAGCTTCTTCCTGAGCCTTGAGGGAGATAGCGTAGTTTGCAGCAGCCTTTGTAAAGCCTGTACCGCCTGTTACAGCACGTACATAGTTCTGTTCAACGTAAATCTTAACAGGAGCAAGACCGTTTGAATAATATGCACCAACAGGTGAAAGAATAATAGCGAAAATAAGGTGCTTTGCAGGGTGAACGCCTACCATAGGGTCAACTGCAAAGATGTATGGTCTGATGTAGAGGGAAGTGCCTTCTGCAGTAGGGATCCAGTCCACGTCAACCTTAACGAGAGTCTTGATAGCTTCAACAGCGAAAGCTTCGTCGATCTTAGGAATGCAGAGACGGTCGTTGGAAAGGTTGAGTCTTTCCATATTCTGCTCAGGTCTGAAAAGCTGAATCTTGCCGTCAGGAGTTCTGTAAGCCTTTAAGCCTTCAAAGTCAGCCTGACCGTAGTGGAGACACATTGAAGCAGGGTCCATTGGGATAGGACCGTAAGGAACGATTCTTGCATCGTGCCAGCCCTGACCTTCATCGTAATTCATAAGGAACATATGGTCAGTAAAGATTTTACCAAAGCCGAGCTTAGTCTGGTCAGCAGGCTTAGCCTTTGGTTCAGTAGTTCTTGTTACTTTTATTTCCATCATTTGTAAAACACCCTTTCAAAAATAAGAAATATACATATATAATACCATATCCGACATATAATTTCAAGATTAAATTATATAAAATTATGCTTGCAAAGTAAATAAATTTATGCTATAATTTCTAATGTTACAATTTAAAATTATGCCTCCAAAGTACGCAGATAAATCTGCCTCCTTAGTTAAATGGATATAATAAGCCCCTCCTAAGGGCTAGTTGTGGGTTCGATTCCCGCAGGGGGTGCCATAAAAAACACTCATTTGTATTAAAACAAATGGGTGTTTTTCAATAAAATAAATTCCTTACGGGATTTATGAAGCAGCTTTACTGTGAAAATTATTCACTTTCAAAGCGTGATGTTTTTCCTGCAAAGTAAGGTCCGCACATATCCCTTTCATGAGTACGGACATAGGTCCAGGAAAAATCCTTTGCAACAATAAATACATCCCAGCCTTCTTCTTCATCAAGAGATTTTGCCGATATTTTATTTACTATGGAAATATCGCTTATTTTGTTTGAATATCCATCATAAAATTTTATTGCCTCATCATAGCACAGTTCATCAAACGCCTTCCTTGCTTCATCACCTTCCAGACATAATGCATTTCCCCAGGTAAAAATGTGCCATAGATAATTATATTCGGCTGTAACCCATTTTTCCATTATATCAGCATCAACGTCTTTACCGAAAGCATCAAGCCACTTTTTTATCAAATCGCAATTATCCATTAAGACTCCCTCACTCAGATTTCTATAAAAATACTTACTCCGAAAGTCAGAAAAACCTCATATTCCACAAGGGATATGAGGTTTTCAACAACCTGAATAAAACTGACACAGGTTCATTTATTAATTAAGCATTACGCATTAAGAATTACGAATTAAATCAACCCTTGTTCTGTGTTGCAACAACGCTTTCTCCGCAGTAGATCTTACGGAGCTTAGGCTTTTCAATCTTACCGGTAGGATTTCTCGGAATATCTGCAAAAATAATCTTGTGAGGACGCTTATATCTCGGAAGCTTGCTGCAGAATGAGTTGATTTCATCTTCTGTGCAGGTGAAGCCGTCCTTTATTTCAATAATAGCGGCTGCAATTTCACCCAGACGCTTATCGGGAAGACCGATAACAGCAACGTCCTTGATTGCATTGTGACTGCGGAGGAAGTCCTCGATCTGTACAGGATAGAGGTTTTCACCGCCTGAAATGATAACGTCCTTTTTACGGTCTACAAGGAAAATGAAGCCGTCTTCGTCTTCCTGAGCCATATCGCCAGTATAGAGCCAGCCATCCTTAAGCACCTCGTTGGTAGCCTTTTCGTCGTTATAGTAGCAAGTCATTACGCCGGGACCCTTTACTGCAAGCTCACCTACGCCGCCTCTTTCAACAACATTGCCGTTTTCATCGACAATTTTTGTTTCCCAGCCGTAGCCTGCCTTACCGATTGCACCTACCTTATGGATATTTTCCATACCAAGGTGTACGCATCCGGGACCGATAGATTCACTTAATCCGTAGTTTGTATCGTATTTATGGTCAGGGAAATACTTTTTCCAGCGTGTGATAAGGCTCGGCGGAACAGGCTGTGCGCCGATATGCATAAGACGCCACTGGCTTAAAGTGTAATCTTCAAGCTTGATGTCTCCCCTGTCGATTGCGTCAAGAATGTCCTGTGCCCACGGAACAAGCAGCCATACAATTGAGCATTTCTCGTTTGAAGCTGTCTCGATGATCGTCTTAGGCTTTACACCTCTTAAAAGTACAGCCTTGCCGCCTACAAGGAAAGAACCGAACCAGTGCATTTTAGCACCTGTATGATAAAGCGGCGGAATGCAGAGGAAAACATCGTCCTTTGTCTGCTCGTGATGATTCTGTTCAACCTTTGCGGAGTGCATAAGGCTCATATGCTTATGTAAAATAGCCTTAGGGAAGCCTGTTGTACCCGATGAGAAATAAATAGCAGCGTCATCGTCGTCAGTGAGCTTGATTTCAGGTGAAGTACTGGAATAGTTTGCTGTAAGACGGTCATAGTCCTCAGCAAATGTAGGGCAGTTTCCGCCTACATAGAAAAGAAGTCTGTTCTTGCCGATGTCCTCTGCAATTTCCTCAACTCGTCCGATAAACTCGGGGCCGAACACGAGAATGTCGCTTTCGGAAAGGTCAAGACAATACTTTATCTCATCGGATGTGTAACGGAAATTAAGCGGTACGGCAAGTGCACCCGTTTTAAGTATACCGAAATAAATCGGCAGCCATTCAAGGCAGTTCATAAGAAGAATCGCAACCTTGTCGCCCTTCTTGATACCTCTGCTTAAAAGCAGGTTTGCAAAGCGGTTGGCCTTTTCGTTAAACACGTTCCATGTGATTTCACGTCTGTAAGCGCACATTGAATTAGGCTCGATAAGCTCATATTCCTTCCATGTAACACGCTTTTTTTCCTGAATTTCAGGGTTAATTTCAACAAGCGCAATATCGTTGCCGAATTTTGCACAGTTCTGTTCAAGAATTTCTGTAATAGGCATAATCAACATCCTTAAATTTAATTATGATAATCCGTGCTGTATAAACACATACATATATTATGCCACTTTAAAGGGTAAAAGTCAATACCATTTAAAGAAAACATTTGCATTATCAATTGTGCAGTTTGACAGATTCAAGGCAAAAAGAAAAGACTGCCCCTATGCAGACTCGGGACAGCCTCTCAAATGGAGCTATCTATCGGATTTGAACCGACGACCTCATCCTTACCAAGGATGTGCTCTACCACCTGAGCTAAGATAGCACGTTCCTCCATATTTACCGAACGCTTAATTATTATACCTCAAAGAAGGTAAAATGTCAAGGCTTTTTTTATTTTTTTCTGATTATGTGTATAAATACACCGTGTAAAACCAATAATTTCCGTGAATAAAATATCGGAGGAAAATTTTTATGAGAAATTTTATCGGAGAAGCGGCGGCTTTGATAGGAATGATTGCGGCAGTTTTCGCACAGGGAGTATGCGTCAGCGCAGAAAGCAGAAGCGGCATTGAACAGGACGTTTTCAGGCTTCACATCATCGCAAATTCCGATTCCGAAGCAGACCAGCAGCTTAAGCTTAAGGTGCGGGACGCCGTTCTTGAAGCAGGCGGTGAGATTTTCAGCGGTAATTCCGACGCAGAACAGGCGGCGTCAGAGGCAGAGGAAAATATGGAGCTTTTCCGTCAGACTGCCCTTGATGTCATAGCGGAAAACGGCTTTGATTACGATGTGGAATGTGAGGTTGCGGAGGTAGATTTTGACGAGAGAGTTTACGGAAATGCTACCCTCCCCGAAGGAAATTACAGTGCATTGCGTATAAAAATCGGTGAAGCCGAGGGCAGGAACTGGTGGTGCGTAATGTTTCCGCCCCTGTGCCTTCCTGCTGTGACAAACACTGACGAGGTGCTTGCAAAAGCAGAGGAAGACGGTGCACTTACAGCTGAGGAAATAAGCATCATCCGTGACCCTCAGCAATATGAGGTGCGTTTCTATTTTGCGGAAATTTTCAGAAAGCTTAAAGATTATATTTCAAAGCATTAATAATAGTATACCTAAAATACATTTTGTACAAAAAGTACATTTATACTATTTTCTTCAGTTGCTATTTTGTAAACAACATACCAATTTAATATTCTTATTATAAATAACTAAAAATTTAGTTGGTTTTTTGTATACAAATTACCCTAAATTTTACTTGTGAAAATTCGGAATATGTGCTATAATTGCTGTAAGGCTATTTATGCCGCGTATTATTTATTTTGGAGGTTTTCATTATGGCAATGGAAGGTACAGGTTTTCTGAAAACGGTCAACTTCGGCGGATTCGATAAGAAAGACGTTCTCGCTTACGTTGATGAATTAAATACTAAGATTTTTAACCTTGAAGCTGAACTCGATGAAAAGAAGGCTCTTCTCGAAGATGCAGGCGGAGCAGGCGTTGACAGCTCCAAGTACGAAGAGCTCCTCGCTGCTGACAAGGCTAAGATCGCTGAGCTCCAGACTTCCAACGAGTCCCTCAACAATCAGATGAAGACTATGGAAGATGAACTTGCTGCAAAGGATAAGGAAATTGAAGAGCTCAAGGCTCAGAACTCCGAACTCGAAGATCAGCTCCAGGAAGCTAAGAACAAGGCTGCAACAGCCGGCGCAGCTGACAACAGCGCTATGGAACTCGGTAACGTATTCGTTGAAGCTCAGAAGACAGCTAACATCATCGTTACTCAGGCTAAGGAAAATGCAAGAAAGATGGACGAAGACGCTAAGAAGCTCGCTAACCAGGTTGTTGACGACGCTAACGGCAAGGCTTCCACTATCGTTAAGAACGCTGACGAAAAGGCATCCAAGATCCTTTCCGAAGCAGAAGACAAGTCTGCTGAAATGCGCAGTGCTGCTGAAAGCATCAGAAAGGCTGTTACAGAAGAAATCAACGAAATCGAAACCAACGTTTCCAAGCTCAAGGAAGTTCTTGAAATGTTCTCCAACGAGAGCCTTTCCAAGCTCGAAGATACAAAATCCATCATTGACAAGGCTCAGGCTGCTCTTACAAAGGGTAAGGTTCCTGATGTTGCAGGCGTTTCCACACCTGTTGCACCGGCTCCTGCTCCTGCTGCAGCACCTGCACCGGCTCCTGCTCCTGCACCGGCTCCTGCTCCTGCAGCTGCTCCTAAGAAGGCTAACTTCTCCGGCTTTGATATGAGCGAACTTGAAAGTCTCACAAAGGCTGTTGAGGAAAATAACTGATAAAAATGTCTGAGATCTACGATATTTCTGTTTCTGAGCTGCGCTCCTATTGTGATAAGCTCAGAATCGGAGACAAGGTTTTGCTTACAGGATACATCTACACATCAAGAGACGCTGCACACAAGCGTTTTGATGCTCTGCTCAATGAAGGCAGGGAGCTTCCTTTTGAAATGAAGGACGCTGTGATCTATTATGCAGGTCCTACACCTGCTGCCCCGGGAAAAGCAATAGGTTCGTGCGGTCCCACAACTTCGGGACGTATGGATAAGTTTGCACCACGGCTCCTCGACTGCGGTCTTTGTGCTATGATAGGCAAGGGCGAGCGAAACAGCGAGGTTATCGACGCTGTTGCAAGAAATAACGCTGTATATTTCTGCGCAATAGGCGGTGCAGGCGCACTTGCTGCAAGCTGCATAAAAAGCTGTGAGGTCATTGCATTTGAAGACTTGGGCTGTGAGTCAGTAAAAAAACTGTACATAGAAAAATTCCCTGTTACAGTCTGCGTTGACTCAAATGGCGGCGATATTTTCAAAGAAGGCAGAAAAGCATACTGTAAGGCTTAAACCGATTTTACTGATTTTTACGGGACGGTTTAAAACAACCGTCCCGATTTTATTTTAACATAATATGCACAAAAACAGCGTGTTTTTTCGGTGGCAAAATAGCTAAAAAAACCTATACCATTAAGTAACTATTAACAAAAATTGCGGATTGTTTAATAAAAAGTTTAAAAAGACTTGACAAAAAGCGATTTTGTGTTTAAAATATGAATTGTAGTGTAAAAATGGATGGTGTATAAAAATGTCCCGTGAGTTAAGTAATTTGTCGGATAATCAGCTGATTGCGGTTATTCGTGACGATAAAAACGGAAAAGCGGGAAAAGACGCCGTTTCTATGCTTATTTCAAGGTACCTGAAGCTTATTCTGAAAAGAGCAAATGCCTACTCCGATAACTGCTCCGATGTGGAGGATCTTACTCAGGAGGGTATGCTTGCTTTTTATAAGGCTGTGGATAGCTTTGATTTTGAAAATGGTGCGAAATTTTCTTCGTATGCAGATGTGTGCGTTACAAACCGCATAAAGACTATTGCCGCAGGTCTTGCTAAACTAAACGCCGAAAGAGCGGATGAAGACCCTGCCGAAAATGAAATTGCGGTTTCAGAGGAATCTCCTGAAAAAATCTGTGTCGAAAAAGAAAATTCCATCAACTTCAACAGGGAAATTCTTTCCGTACTTGCTCCGATGGAGATCAGGGTTTTTGAACTTTATCTTGATGGTATGTCATATAAAAATATGGCAGAGTGTCTCGGTATCAGCGAAAAATCCGTTGATAATGCGGTGTTCCGCATAAGAAAAAAATTAAAAAATCTGCTGCTTACCTAAAGCAGTTATATATGGCCAAGTAGCTTAAATTTCAGAGCGTTGTTCTTTCAAAGGCAAAGGTGTCGGTGCAAGTCCGTCCTTCAGGTCGTCCAATATTTTTTTAAGCGAGGGAAATCAAAATGTACGAAGACAAGACTTTAGTATGTAAGGAATGTGGTTCCGAATTCACATTCACAGCCGGCGAACAGGAATTTTACGCTGAAAAGGGTTTCGTAAACGAACCACAGAGATGTAAGTCCTGCCGTGATGCAAGAAAGAACATCAACAAGACTGAAAGAGAAATGTTTGAAGCAACATGTGCTTCCTGCGGCGGTACTGCAAAGGTTCCATTCAGACCAAGAGAAGACCGTCCTGTATACTGCAGCGAATGCTTCGCTAAGATGAAGGAAGAAGGCTAATTGCTGATTTAATGCAGTTCTTTGGCGCCGAAGGTATAATCTTCGGCGCTTTTCTTATGGTATTCTATAATCTGCGGTTATATTTCCAATGAAAAAATTAAATAAATCAGCCCCTTGACAAAACTTAAATATGTGGTATACTTAAATCATAGATTAAATGCTTTGACGGGAATAAAAGCTTTGCTGAAGTTTCAGAGAGCCGTTGTCAGGTGAAAAACGGTACGGAAGTAAGGTTATAACTCATCCCTGAGCAGTCCGCTGAAAGGTTACGATTAGGCAGGAACGGGTTCTCCCGTTACAGAGATACGCATTGGATGTCATTATGATTGAGATGCGGTGAGGGCGGATTATGTTTGATCCGAACAAGAGTGGTACCGTGGAAGTTTACGCTTTCATCTCTTAACTGAGATGAAGGCTTTTTTTATTTTCCTGAAACCTTTCCTCTCCGCAAAAAAATACCGATTTTACAGGAAATCGGTATTAAAGAAAGGAATTTTGCTATGAAAAACTACGAAAAGTACACCAGAGGTTATTTTATGCCGCCAGTCCCCTGCTTCGACTGGGTCAAGAACGAATACATCAAAAAAGCACCTGTATGGTGCTCCGTTGACCTTCGTGACGGTAACCAGGCTCTTGTTATTCCTATGTCCCTTGAGGAAAAGCTCAATTTCTGGAACTACCTCGTAAAGGTCGGTTTCAAGGAAATCGAAATAGGCTTCCCTGCCGCTTCAGACACAGAATACGAATTCTGCCGTACACTTATTGAGAAAAATATGATCCCGGATGATGTTACTATCCAGGTGCTCACACAGTCAAGAGAACACATCATCGCCAAGACATTTGAAGCACTCAAGGGCTGTAAAAATGCCATCGTCCACCTCTACAACTCTACTTCCGTCGCTCAGCGTGAACAGGTTTTTAAAAAGTCCAAGGAGGATATTATTAAAATTGCCGTTGAGGGCGCAAAGCTTTGCAAGGAATACAGAGAAAAAACCGAGGGCAACTTCCGTTTTGAATACTCCCCAGAAAGCTTTACGGGCACCGAGCCGGAATTTGCACTGGAAATCTGCAATGCTGTACTCGATGTATGGCAGCCAACCGAAAATGACAAGGTTATCCTTAACCTGCCTGTTACGGTTGAGGAAAGTATGCCTCACGTTTACGCCTGCCAGGTTGAATATATCTGCAAAAACATAAAAGACCGTGAAAATGTCATTATTTCCCTTCACCCTCACAACGACAGAGGTTCTGCTGTTGCCGACGCTGAGCTTGGTCTGCTTGCAGGTGCCGACAGAATTGAAGGTACTCTTTTCGGAAACGGCGAGCGTACAGGCAACGTTGACATTATCACTGTTGCAATGAATATGTTTGCTCACGGCGTTGACCCTCAGCTTGACCTCTCCAACCTCCCCGAAATTACGGAAGTTTACGAGAAAATGACCCGTATGCACGTTTATGAACGTCAGCCTTACAGCGGCGCTCTGGTATTTGCGGCATTCTCAGGCTCACATCAGGACGCTATTGCAAAGGGTATGAAGTGGCGTGAGGAAAAATCCCCTGAGCACTGGAACGTACCGTATCTTGCAATCGACCCCAAGGATGTCGGCAGAGAATACGAAGGCGACGTTATCAGAATAAACAGCCAGTCGGGCAAGGGCGGTATCGGCTATCTTATGGAGAAAAATTTCGGTATCGATATGCCGCCTAAAATGCGTGAAGCATTCGGCTACCACGTCAAAGGCGTTTCTGACCGTGCTCACAAGGAGCTTATGCCTGACGAAGTTTACGCCATCTTTAAGGAAGCCTACGTCAATAAATCCGATTACGTCAGCGTTTCCGAGGTACACTTCACACGCACAAACGGCATCACTGCTCAGCTCAACTTAAACCTCAATGGAAAAACAATCTCCCGTGAAGCAAGCGGCAACGGCCGACTTAATGCGGTTTCAAACGCTGTAAAGGACGCTCTCGGCATTTCCTATAAAATCACCACCTACGAGGAACACGCTCTCGAAAAAGGCTCTCAGTCCCAGGCTGCGGCTTATGTCGGCATTGCTGCAAACGGCACAACATTCTGGGGCGTAGGTATCCACAGCGACATCATCGATGCTTCCGTAAACGCACTTATTTCTGCAATCAACAACAGCAACTTATTAAAATAATGTCACTTTGTATCATTTTAAGTCGTCCGTTTTGTTTAAAATTGACGACTTTTTTTAATATAGTGTAAAAAAGATTGTAATATTCATATAAAATTATTGACCCGCATTCGAAAATATGCTATAATTTACTAAATCAGACAAGGGGGTATTTTATGTCAAATAATTTAGCAGAACGAACTGTCAACGAAAAACTCGTGCAGTATCATACAATGCTTATTCTGCCTGTATGTATCATTTTCGGTATCATTAATCTTATCGGCGGAAAAATTCTTGTGGGTACTCTTACCGTAGCAGCGGGAATTATTGTAACTGTTGTATCTTTGTTTATTATGAAAAAAGCTCCAATCGTTACAAGAGGTACTTTTGTTACACAGGCCACGGTTGTTATCATTGCCCTGCTCTCTGCACTCAATGGTGAGCTTCACAGTATGTTTGCACTTTTTGCCGCAAACGTTGCCATCGGAAGTATTTATTATAATTTAAAGAATATATATATCACATGGATATTTACCGATGTAATCATTATCGGCTGCCTCCTTTTAAAAGACACTGTTTACGTCGGTGCAGAAATGTTTTTCCTTATAAAAGGTATTGTTGGTGTAAATATTGCGGCTTTCCTTGTAAGATTACTTGTTAAAAACAGTATCGCAAGCATTACTGACGCTGTAAACGCCGCTGAAAGAGCAGACAGCCTCGTCGTTCAGGTTCAGACACAGATGGACGAGGGACGTGCTCTCACAGAAAAGCAGACCAATACTATGCAGCAGGTTTCCGATATTGCGGCAGTGCTTGAAGGCTCTACAAACTCTATGCTTGATATTTCAAGCAGACTTACAGCCGCTTCCGAAGAACAGGCAAGCACCGTTTCCGATATTCACGCAAACATCGAACGCTTTGCCCGTAACACTGAAGAGTGTCTTTCAGCTGCCGAGGATGCGTCAAGAGCCGCAGGAGAAAGTATGGATATGCTCAATCAGAGCAACGAAAATATGAAGCATATGGTTGAGGCTATGAACGAGATCAATGACACATCAAACCGTATCAGCACCATTATCCAGACTATTGATGATATTTCCTTCCAGACAAATATCCTTGCCCTCAATGCCGCTGTTGAAGCTGCAAGAGCAGGCGCCGCAGGCAAGGGCTTTGCAGTTGTTGCTGATGAAGTAAGAAACCTTGCCAACAAATCCGCAGAGGCTGCAAGAAATACCACCGCACTCATCAACGAATCTATTCAGGCCGTTGAAAACGGTACTCAGTACGCTAAAACCGCCGCTTCTCAGATGGACGATATTATCAGCGCATCCGCCAGAAGTGAAGAGCAGGCAAGAAAAATTGCTATGCTTACCCAGAATCAGCAGACTGCTGTAACAGACATCAAGGCAAGAATTGCGGCAGTTTCAAATGTAATTTCCGACAACACCCAGACCGCTGCCGAAAGCGCTGACATTGCAAGAAGCGTTTCCGACGAAGTGGAAAAGATGAATATTATTGTTTCCGAATGATCCACCCTCCATCTTCACAGTCCTGCACCCTCGTGTGCAGGATTGTTTTTTTATACGGAAACATTATCAACTTGCCGTCCTGCTGCATATATTAAATCAGGGGAAAAAAATCCCCCTTTTTAATGTACAGGAGGAATTTCAATGGCTACTTTTTTTAATCAGGCTACCCTTTCTTATAACGGAAATGTAACTAACTCCAATATTACAACAGGCGAAATCCTTGAAGCCCTCTCCGCTGTAAAGACTCCTGTTGATGACGAATACTGGTTCAATGAAGAAAACACCTACGTCATCAGCATCACAAATTCAGGCACAGCATCATATACAAACCTTACTCTTACAGATGATCTCGGTGAATACTCCTTCGGTACAGGTACTCTTGTACCGCTGACTTATGTGGAAAATTCTGTGCTTTATTATGTGAACGGTGTTCTTCAGCCTGCACCTGCCGTAACAGCAGGAAATGAACTTACAATTTCAGGTATAAACGTTCCTGCGGGCGGCAATGCTATTATTCTTTATGCTGTAACAGCAAACGGGTATGCACCTCTCGACGGAAACTCCTCAATCACAAACACCGTAACGATTTCAGGCTGTTCTATGTCTGTTACTGCTGAAGCAACCGTTACTGCAAGAAACGATGTTATGCTTTCCGTGTCAAAATCACTCAGCCCTGCTACTGTTGTGGAAAATGAACGTATAACCTATACAATTACGGTTCAGAACTATGGCAACACACCTGTTGTTGCAACAGACGACGCTATTATCACTGATAATTTCGACCCTGTGCTGTCAAATCTCGTTGTAACCTTCAACGGCACTCAATGGAAAGAAGGCGTAAATTACACCTACAATGCTTCAACAGGCGCTTTTTCAACAAATCCTGCACAGATTACAGTCCCTGCCGCAGAATATTCTCAGAATATGTCAGGCGAATGGGTAATTCAGCCCGGCGTAAGCACACTTGTAATTTCGGGAAATATCAACGCCTGATTAATATTCTTCAAAAAGCTGTACCCTCGGGTGCAGCTTTTTATTAAGATAAAAAAAAGATGGTTTTATCCCTCTCAACCCTTGCATTATCGGCAAAAATAAGGTATAATGTCTATATGACAACATAAAAAGGAGGGGCATTATGGTTGAATATATCTTTGAATACGAAATATGTGCGGCAGCTATAATGACTGTCCTTATTATTCTTTTTCTGATGAAGCATAATTACCCGTCAACATCCAACAAGCTTTATTTCGGACTGCTTGTTCTTGACCTTGCGGCGGTTATTTTTGATGTAGTAAGTATATTTACAATTGCCCATACTGATAAAGTGCCCGTCTGGCTGAATACGCTTGTAAATATGCTGTATCTGTGGTCTTTTAACGGGTGTGCTCTTCTTTTCTGTGTTTACGTCATTTTTATTACAAAACGAGGCGTAATTACAAAAGCCAACCGTATAGTATGTAGTTCCATTCTGGTGTTGGAAACAATTCTTATTGCTACTACACCATTTACAAAACTTATCATATATTTTGATGAAAACAGAATTTACAGCCACGGTCCTGCTTTTATTCTTCTTTACATACTTTCATATTCCCTGCTGATTTATGTGCTTATTTTGTTTTTCCTGCACAGAAAAAATCTGAATAAGTATCAGATACTGGCAGTTGTTACATTTACTGTTGCAACAATCGCTGCTGTAACCATCCAGATGATCGACAACCGCTATCTTATTCAGGGCCTTGTCAGTGCATTCTTCCTTTTAATCGTCTATGTTTCCCTGCAAAATCCCGATGATTATATGGATAAAAAGACGGACTGCTTTAATCGGAACGCTTTCAATGATACCCTTGACGCTTTTTTTGCAAAGGGTGAAAAATTTACACTCGTTGTCTTCACGATCAACGATTTCCGTTATATAAGCCGCGTCCTCGGCTCTGCTGCAGGCAGCGATCTGCTTGATAATCTCGCAATGTACCTGATTTACCGCTACGGTAAAAATAACGTCTATCACCTTATTTCAAGCAACTTTGCAATCGTTGTTGACGAGGAAAAGGAAACTGTGGACGGCGTCATTTCAGATATAAGGGAACATCTTAACACTCCGTATATGATCGATAATATGGAAATTCTGCTCACTCCTTGTATCTGCACGGTATATCACCCCGATTTTGCCGAAACGCCCGAAGATATTACCGACGCTATCGACTACACGCTTAATGAAATGAGCAGCAGTCAGGACAGCGAAACTATCAGGGTATCAGGCTCCGCACTGGACATCAAACACCGTGAAAACAAGATCGTCCACGCTATACGAACAGCTATCCACAACGAAGATTTTATGGTATACTACCAGCCGATTTTTGATACGGAAAGGCTTTGCTTCAATTCGGCAGAGGCTCTTATCCGTCTTAACGACTATGAGCTGGGATTTATAAGCCCCGATGAGTTTATTCCGCTTGCGGAAAAGAACGGTCTTATTGTGGAAGTGGGCGAAATAGTTTTCCGTAAGGTCTGCCGGTTCTTAAGCAGCTGTGATACGGAAAAGCTTGGAATTAAATACATCGAGGTAAATCTTTCGGTAGTGCAGTGTATGCAGGAAAATCTTGCTTCAAGTATGCTGGAAATTATGCAGGAATACGGCATAAGCCCGGAAATGATAAACTTTGAAATCACAGAAACTTCTGCTTCCGTAAACGAAAACGCTCTTACACGTAATATGTACCGTCTTCTTGAGTCAGGCTCTTCCTTCTCTATGGATGACTACGGAACAGGCTTTTCTACCGCAAATTACCTGATTTCTCTCCCTATGAGCATTGTAAAAATTGACAAGAGCATCCTGTGGCCTGCAATGAAGGACGAAAGTGCAATGACAATTTTAAGCCACACTATCGCAATGCTTAAAGACCTTGACAAGAAGATCGTTGTTGAGGGTGTAGAAAACTCGGAAATGGCGTCAACCCTTATAAATCTTGGCTGTGATTACCTTCAGGGCTATTATTACTCCAGACCCGTACCTGAAAATGAGTACATAGATTTTCTTGAAAAACAGCCTATAATCTAAACAAAAACGTGCTGAACCTTACGGAACAGCACGTTTCAGTCTGTCGAAAAAGATATAGCTATATGTAATAATGCACAAACTTTAGGGGACGCCCTCTCTTGCAGGGCGTCCCCTCTTCAAAAACAGTCCACTGGACTGTTTTTGAATTCACCCCTTGCGGAGCGCCTCTAAGG
>JAFQUQ010000057.1 GCA_017408395.1 Oscillospiraceae bacterium | reverse complement strand
TGAATTCACCCCTTGCGGAGCGCCTCTAAGGCAAGGAATTTCGCCCTCTGCGGAGGGCGACAAGGGCTCTGCCCCTTGACCCCGCAAGCCTTTGAAAAGGCTTGACCTAAACTTTAACGTCGAGCGGTTTTGTGCAACTTTTTCTCAATTGCAACTTTTTCGACAAGCTGAGCCTTGCGGATAATACCGCAGTTTTTTTATGTTAAAAGGCCTGCCGCAGTCAAGCAGCAGACCTTTTAAGGGGATTGGATCAGACTGGAGCTGAGGATTTACAGCTCCTTACAGATGAAAGCTTGAATTTTAATCGGAGGTTGTCCGTTATGAGGGCAATGAATTCGGAATTGGTAGGTTTGCCCTTGCCTCCGTTTATGGTGTAGCCGAACATATTGTTGAGCGTGTCAACATCGCCCCTGTCCCAAGCGGTTTCGATGGCGTGACGTATTGCACGTTCAACTCTTGACGGCGATGTATCAAATCTTCCGGCAACGGCAGGATAAAGCATTTTTGTCACGCTTTCCAGCATATCCTGATCGTTTATTGCAAGAAGGATAGCTTCTCTTAAGTAGTGGTAGCCTTTTATGTGAGCAGGAATGCCTATCTGATGGATAATGTCCGTAACGATCATTTCCATATGAGCACCGCCGTTTGCATTAAGCTCCGAGGCTGAGGATGGAATAGCGTGTTCAATAACGCTGATAATTGTTTCGTTGTCAACAGGTCTCAGCAGCAGATACGCATTGCTGAAGCCGAGAATTTCTTTTTCGATATAGGTGTTTCTGTAAGGACTGAGCACGATAAAGAAAGGTTTTCTTCCGTCAGAGCCGTTTACAAGCCTGATTATTTCCACGGCATTGATGTTTGCCATAAGAGCATCGCAGATTACAATGTCAGGAAATTCAATGCGTATTCTTTCAATCAGTGATGAGCCGTCGGACGGACAGATCACCGATGAATAGCCTGCATCGTTAAGTGCTCCTGAAAGTACCTTGCCGAAATCGTTTGATTCGTCGCCTATAAGAATTTTAACATTTGATGACATAAATATACCTCCTGAATGATTTTACTACCATATTCTACCATAAGATACTACAGAATTCAATAGTTTACTGGAATATTTTGTAAATAAATTATCGCAGTAAACGACAGAATGTGTGGTTTGATTTTTTCATTCAGGCGGTGAATTACAGAACGGTACCTTCAGAATAAAGGTACCGCACGGCAATATCAGAAAAAATTACATAGTCTTTCCTTCGAATTCAACTCTTCTCTTGATGTCAGCCATAAGCTCGTCGAACTGCTTAGGATTGAGGGACTGAGCACCGTCGCAGAGTGCAGCGGCAGGATTATTGTGGACCTCGATCATAAGACCGTCAGCACCTGCAGCAACAGCTGTTTTAGCAAGAGGAGCGACCAGTGCACTCTTGCCTGTTGCGTGTGAAGGGTCGATGATGATCGGGAGATGAGTTTTCTCCTTAAGTACAGGAACTGCGCTGATGTCAAGAGTATTTCTTGTAACAGTTTCAAATGTACGGATACCTCTTTCACAGAGAATAACATTGCTGTTGCCGCCTGCCATAATGTATTCGGCAGACATAAGCCATTCTTCGATTGTGTTTGCAAGACCTCTCTTTAAAAGGATAGGCTTGCTGCAGTGGCCGAGTTCCTTAAGAAGCTCAAAGTTCTGCATATTTCTTGCGCCTACCTGAATAACGTCAACCTCGTCGAAAAGGTCGAGATGGCTTGCATTCATAATTTCAGTTACGATAGGAAGACCTGTTGCTTTCTTTGCTTCAAGGAGAAGACGGATACCTTCGCCGTGGAGACCCTGGAAAGCGTAAGGAGAGGTTCTTGGCTTGAAAGCACCGCCTCTGAGCATTGTAGCGCCGCTTTTCTGAACGTCTCTTGCAACCTCGATGATCTGCTCTTCGCTTTCAACGGAGCAAGGACCTGCAATAACGTGGAACATACCCTCGCCGACCATTTTGCCTGCAACATTGATAATGGAATCCTCAGGGTGCATTTTTCTGTTTGCCTTCTTGTAAGGCTCGGAAATACGCTTTACCGAGTCAACGATGTCGATTGACTGGAGATCCTCAGGGAGAATTTTTGACGTATCACCGATAAGACCGATAATTGTGTGGTTGTGACCTTCGCTGACATTTACGTCGAGATCCTTTGCTCTGATATTTTCAATAAGATCCTTTACGCTGTTCTGAGCGATATTGCTTTTTAATACGATTACCATAATAGTATCCTCCGATTTTATCTTGATTTTAGTGCTTTTAAGCTTTTAAGGTTTAAAGATTTTAAGCTTTAAAGCTTTTACTGGTTAAAGTATAACACATTTTAAAAATTTGTCAAGTGTTTTTTTGAAAAAAATCGGATTATTTTTCAGGGGGCAATCGGCAAGGCGGCCTCAGACAACGCAGTTAAGCCGTAAAATGCAGTTTAAAGATAATGCCTGAATGAAATGAAATTTCCTCCTTCCATATATTTATACACGTAAACCGTGTAGAATTACTTGACTATCTTAACATCAAAAGCGGTGTTTGTCAAGAGTTTTGACGAAATTTGCCTTAAAATAACGATTTTTGCAGTAAAAAACGGAATAATGATGTACAAAAAGCAACGCTTTGAAAAATTTTACGGAAATAATAAAAAAATTTTGGATAACCCCTTGCTAATTTAATCAAAATAGTATAAAATAGGTTGTAGTGAGGTGTTAATTTTTTAACGCTCAGATTTTTAAATTAATTAATGAAAGGATGTCATACCAATGGCAGGTTTAAACAAGGTTACTGTTGAAGACATTAATGTAAAGGGCAAAAAGGTTCTCGTAAGAGTTGACTTTAACGTTCCTATGAAGGAAGGCGTTATCACAAATGATAACAGAATTCAGGCTGCTCTTCCTACTATCAAGAAGCTTATCGCTGACGGCGGCAAGGTTGTTCTCTGCTCACACCTGGGCAAGCCAAAGAACGGTCCTGAAGCTAAGTTCTCTCTCAAGGCTGCTGCTGACAGACTTGCAGAACTCGTAGATACAAAGGTTGTTTTCGCTGCTGACGATACAGTAGTAGGCGACAACGCTAAGAAGGCTGTTGCTGAAATGGCTGACGGCGAAATCGTTGTTCTCGAAAACACAAGATTCAGAGGCGCTGACGAAACAAAGAACGGCGAAAACCTCTCCAAGGAACTCGCTGACCTCGTTGACGGCGAAGTATTCGTAATGGACGCTTTCGGTTCTGCTCACCGTGCTCACGCTTCCACAGCAGGCGTTACAAAGTTTGTTAAGGAAACAGCAGTAGGCTACCTTATGCAGAAGGAAATCCAGTTCCTCGGCAACGCTGTTGAAGAGCCTGTACGTCCATTCGTAGCTATCCTCGGCGGCGCTAAGGTTGCTGACAAGCTCAACGTTATCTCCAACCTCCTCGAAAAGTGCGATACACTTATCATCGGCGGCGGTATGGCTTATACATTCCTCAAGGCTAAGGGCTATGAGATCGGTACATCCCTCGTAGACGACGAAAAGATCGACTACTGCAAGGAAATGATGGACAAGGCTGAAAAGCTCGGCAAGAAGCTTCTCCTTCCTATCGATACAACAATCACAAAGTCCTTCCCTGACCCAATCGACGCTGAAATCGCTATCGAAAACGTTGATTCCGATAAGATCCCTGCTGATATGATGGGTCTTGACATCGGCGTTAAGACACAGGAACTTTACGCTGACGCTGTTAAGTCTGCTAAGACTGTTGTTTGGAACGGACCTATGGGCGTATTTGAAAACCCAATCCTTGCAAAGGGTACAATTGCAGTTGCTAAGTCCCTTGCTGAAACAGACGCTACAACAATCATCGGCGGCGGTGACTCTGCTGCAGCTGTAATGCAGCTCGGCTTTGCTGAAAAGATGAGCCACATCTCCACAGGCGGCGGTGCTTCCCTCGAATACCTCGAAGGTAAGGTTCTCCCAGGCGTAGCTGTAATCGCAGAAAAGTAATCTATAACAATTAAAAGGTAAGGGCGGATAAGTTTTATTCGCCCTTATTTGTGCAGATAAAATTATTATTAAACTGTAAACGAAAGGATAAGAATTATGAGTAACTTTATTGAAAAAATTAAAGAAGACAAAAATACACCTATAATTCTTGCGGCGCTTATAGGTTTTCTTGCAGGTCTTGTGCTGGGCTTTGTGCTTTCTCCTGTTAAGAAAGGCGTGACTATCGGAAGCAACAACTGCAACAACGGAAATAATACAACTATTGACGATTGCTGCTGTGAGGACGAGGACTGCTGCTGCGAAGAGGAGATTGAATAAGGGGACGAAAAATGAAGGGGATAATTAAAGCGCTGAGCGTTATTACAGCGGTGATTGCCGCTGTAACGATTATACCCGTAAGCAGTACTGCGGCAACGAAAAAGGTCAAGGTTGCAGGCGTTTCGATTTCTGCTTCGGCAAAGCAGGTGTGCTTTGTGAGAGGAAAGAAGGACGACCCGATTTCGCAGTATCTTGCGGCTGAATACGCTCCCGAATTCAGCAGATATTATTACGTCGATTATGATACGGCGGTAAACTTAAAAGAGGTAGCGGAAAAACTGCCTGAGCTGCAGAAGCTTGTGGTGGTTTCAAGCGAAATAAAGAACCCGAAATACGTTTCAAAGATGGAAAATCTCGTACAGCTGGGACTTCACGGCTGCAAAAACACCGAGGATTTATCCTTTTTAAAGGGTGCGGAAAATCTTAAAAAGCTGTGGTACGGTCATTCAAAATGCGAGGATATTTCAGCGGTTGCAAGCCTGAAAAATCTCAACGAATTAAGCATAAGACCCTCTTTGACGATGAGTGATATAAGTGCCGTAAGCAAGCTTACAAAGCTTGTTACCCTTGACCTTGCAGGGGCATTTTCCGACATAACACCTGTTTCAAAGCTGAGCAGATTAAAAAATCTCAGCCTTGAAAGCGGCTCGGTAAAAGATATTACCTCCCTTGAAAAGCTTAAAAAGCTTGAAAGCCTGTCACTTGCGGGAATGAGAGAGGCTTCGGGTAAAACTCTTACAAAAATGAAGCTTAAAAATCTGCGGCTTGAACACGTAGGATGGAGGATAATGGCGTATCTTGAATATATGCCTACGGTGGAAAATCTTGAACTTTACAATAACGGACACTTAGGCTATGTTTACCTTGAAAATGCAGGAAAAATCGGGGGCCTTAAAAGTCTTACCATCGACGATGCACGGCTGTCAAAGTGCGATTTTGTGTCGGGTCTGACGGAGCTGGAAAGTCTTACGCTTACCAATAACAAAATAGCGGATTTTTCGGCTTTAAAATCCCTTAAAAAGCTTAAAAAGCTGAATTTGTACGGAAATTACGGCAATGATTATTCCGCCTTGCTTAAACTTACGTGGCTGGAAGAGCTTGACGTGAGAAAGTGCGGAGTGCCGGCGGATTTTGCAAAAAAATACAGGAAAGTCAATCCTGAGTGTGAAATTAAAATTTAAGGGGTGAGTTTATGTTTAGGAAAACGGCGGCCTTGTGCTGTGCGGCATGTATGCTGCTTTTTACAGCCTGCGGAAACAAAAGCACGGAGTCCGAAGTGACGGAGAAAATTTTCGAGGAAATAACCACGGCGGATGTTACGGAAAAGCTTCCCGATGAAACATCGGCAAAGGAAACTACGGTAACAACAACTGCCGCAGAAGAAACGCAGACGGAAAAAGCAGAAACAACAGCTGCGTCCGGAGCTGTAACCGAAATAACAACCGAAGCGGTGACTACGGCAGAAGTAAAGTCTGCGGAGATAAAAGAATGGGATTTTGTTTACAGAAAGCCCGATGATGCGTTTATCAGAAAGTGCCTTGAAGAATCGGACGGCGGCACGGTCTATATTGCAATGTATGCCGACGGAAGCTGTGAAAAGGTCAACGAGGACGCTATCTATGCAATTGAAACGGCAGCTTATTTTGAGGAAATGTTCTCCGAGGAAAGCTATAACGAGCTTACTGACGAAATGAAGGAGATGCTTGGCGTAACTACATATGAGGAGTACAAATCCTATCTTCAGGAGGCTCTTGATATTTACGAGGTTTCGTCACAGACAGTACCTGCTGTTTATTTCTGCTTAAACGGGAAGGTCTGGTACGACAGGGATGAGTTTGAAGAGTCGGATGTTCCCGAAAACATTGAACTTGCAATGAGAGCGGCTGATTTCTTTTTCAATAAGCCTGTTGAAAACAAGGAAATAGTCAAGGCAATGTCCGATGCACTTAAAGAAGGCGGAAATTATTTTGCAAGCTGCAGTGCGGAGTATATGGGCAATAACATTTTAAGATGTGACGCAGGCTTCGGCAGTGACCATAACAGCTATGAAGCGGATTTTGAGTATGACGAAAGAATCAGCGTTGACGGCAGTCAAGGCTTTGTGCTTGGTGACAATTTCGTGCCCCTTGATACGGAAACGCTGTTCATTTCAAGCAGGGATATTTTTACTGCGGAAATGCTTGCAGGGGATTTTATTCCCGACGATTGCGTAAAGGCTGCTTCTCCCAAAACCTATTACGGTGATGAGGAAACGGTCTTTGACATTGCGCTGATTGCGGAAAAGCTTCCGAAGCTTAAAAAGCTGTATATGTATCAGGCGGTGCTTGAAAATGCGGATAAGCTGTCCGAGCTTAAAAATCTGGAGTCTCTGTCCTATTACAGAATTCACCCTACAGATGAAACTGACGGCTGGATCGAAAGCGTGAACGACGCTCCGTTTACGGAGATGAAAAATCTTAAGGAGCTTCGTCTTTATGCGGATTACGACAGCTACGAGTTTTTAGCGGATATGCCGAACCTTGAGGATGTTTTCATAAACGCTTCAAAACCGTCCGCTGAGAAGCTGGAACAGATTTTCAGCTGTCCTTACATCACAGGTCTGGAGCTTAAAGGAGTTACAAGCTTAAATGGCATAGAAAAGCTTGAAAAGCTTACATATATCGACATTGACAGCGATGACATTGCCGATTTTTCACCTCTTGGCAAGCTTAAAAATCTCGAAAAGGCTGATATTATGTCAAGGGGAAGCGTAAAGGGGCTGGAGTCCCTGACAAAGCTTAAAAAGCTAAAGGATCTGACTCTGCACAGTATGGACAACACTGACCTCTCCTTTGTAGGCGAGCTTGCGTCTGTTGAAAAATTGTCCCTGTGTTATGTAAATTCAAGCTTTGACAGCTCTCTGGGCAAGCTTAAGAAGCTGAAATATCTTTCCCTGACTGACATCACACACTCTTATGATACGGAATTTATCGGAGAGCTTGAAAACCTTACAGACCTGTTTATTTTTGGTGATTACGCCGACCTGAACAGTATACCAAAGCTTAAAAAGCTGGAAACGGTCTCCCTTATGCTGTGCAGCTTTTTTGACCTGTCAGCGCTTAAAGAATGCGAGTCCCTTAAGGCGCTGACGATTTACAACTGCGAAAGCAGATTCAAAGCAGAGTGGATAGAAAATTCACAGCTTGAATATCTGAGTCTGTCCTGTGCGGAAATGAATGACGCAGACAAGCTTAAAACCCTTAAAAAGCTTAAGAATATCACGACCTTTATGAGCCTTTCCAACGAAGAGATTGAAATGCTTAAGGAGGCTCTGCCCGATTGTGAAATTGAAGAGGTACAGTAAGGTTAGTTAATATTTAATCTTTAATATTTTAATGCAGAAATAATAATTATATGGTATAATGAACGTGTATGTGAAATTTACCTTTAAAATTTAATTTATAAGGAGAAGATAACAATGAACAAGAATTTAAGAAAAGCAATCATCGCAGGCAACTGGAAGATGAACAAGACCCGTCCTGAAGCTAAGGAGCTTCTCGAAGCTATCAAGCCTCTCGTAGCTAACGCTGAAGGTCAGGTTGAAGTTATCGCTTGCGTTCCTTTCACAAACCTTGAAACAGCTGTAAACACAACAGCAGGCTCAAATGTTAAGATCGGCGCTGAAAACTGCCACTTTGAAAAGAGCGGTGCTTTCACAGGCGAAATTTCCGCTGATATGCTTACAGAAGTTGGCGTTGAATATGTTGTTCTCGGCCACTCCGAAAGAAGACAGTACTTCGGTGAAACTGACGAAACAGTAAACAAGAGAACAAAGGCTGCTCTTGCTGCAGGCCTTAAGCCAATCGTTTGCGTAGGCGAGCTTCTCTGGGAAAGAGAATGCAACATCACAGAAGAAGTTATCGCTCGTCAGATCAAGCTTGACCTTTTCGACATCTCCGCTGAAGATGTAAAGAAGACAGTTATCGCTTACGAACCGGTATGGGCTATCGGCACAGGCAAGACTGCTACTGCTGACCAGGCTCAGGAAGTTTGTGCATTCATCCGTGCAACACTTGCTAAGATTTACGACACTGCAACTGCTGACGCTGTAACAATCCAGTACGGCGGCTCCATGAACGCTGCAAACGCTGCTGAACTTCTTTCCAAGCCTGACGTTGACGGCGGTCTTATCGGCGGTGCTTCCCTTAAGGCAGCTGACTTCAACACAATCGTACAGGCTGCTGTAAACGGCTAATCTTTTACAAAACCAACAGAGGAGAGCTTATATGAAAACTGCAAAAAGCAAACGTGCGGTACTGATAATCATATCGGTTATACTTGTTGCTGCAGGGTGCTTTTTTGCAACGGACCTTATCCGTGCAAAGCAGTATAAGCTTCCCCCTGTTTTTTGTGTTCCCGTCATTGAATATGAAAACGGGAGCGTTGATTACTACGGACTTTTTTACAAGGTATGGGAGGATTACCACCCGTTTGAGAAGACTACGGATTATTACGTAGGATTCTGGCTTGTACCTAAGTTCTGGAGCATTTAAATTAATTTAAAAGGAATGATAAAAATGGGCAAGAAACCAACAGCTCTTATTATTATGGACGGCTACGGTATCAATACCGACAGCTACGGCAACGCTATCTCCGCTGCAAAGACACCTAACCTTGACAAGTACTTTGCAGAATGGCCTAACACTACTATCGGCGCAAGCGGTATGTGCGTAGGTCTACCTGACGGTCAGATGGGCAACTCTGAAGTTGGCCACACAAATATGGGCGCAGGCAGAATTGTTTATCAGGAGCTTACAAGAATTACAAAGTCTATCGCAGACGGCGACTTCTTCAATAATGAGGCTCTTTTAAGCGCAGTTGACAACTGCAAGAAGAACGACTCCGCACTCCATATGTTCGGACTTCTTTCCGACGGCGGCGTTCATTCTCACAACACACACCTCTACGGTATCCTTGAACTTGCAAAGAAGGCAGGCCTTACAAAGGTTTACGTTCACTGCATTATGGACGGACGTGACGTTCCTCCTACAAGCGGCAAGGATTTCGTTGCAGAGCTTGCAGCAAAGATGGAAGAGATCGGCGTAGGCAAAATCGCTTCGATCACAGGCCGTTACTATGCAATGGACAGAGATAACAACTGGGACAGAGTTGAAAAGGCTTATGCTGCATTCGTTTACGGCGAAGGCGTACAGGCTGACTGCCCTGTAAAGGCTATGGAGGATTCCTACGCTAACGATGTTACCGACGAATTCGTAGTACCTACCGTAATCAGCGGTGCTGAAAGAATCAAGGCAAACGACAGCGTTATCTTCTTTAACTTCCGTCCTGACAGAGCAAGAGAAATCACACGTACATTCGTTGATGACGAGTTCACAGGCTTCGAGAGAAGAAACGGCAGATTCCCTCTCACATACGTTTGCTTTACACAGTACGACGCTACAATGCCTAACGTACAGGTCGCATTCAAGCCGCAGTCCCTTACAAATACACTCGGTCAGTACATTTCCGAGCTTGGTATGACACAGCTCCGTATTGCTGAAACAGAAAAGTATGCTCACGTAACATTCTTCTTCAACGGCGGTGTTGAAAAGCAGTACGAGGGCGAGGACAGAATTCTCGTGAATTCTCCTAAGGTTGCAACTTACGACCTTAAGCCTGAAATGAGCGCTTACGAAGTAACAGACAAGGTGCTTGAAGCTATCGAATCTGAAAAGTACGACGTAATCATTCTCAACTACGCTAACTGTGATATGGTAGGCCACACAGGCGTTTTTGACGCTGCTGTAAAGGCTGTTGAAGCAGTTGACGAGTGCGTAGGCAAGACAGTTGACGCTATCCTTGCTCACGGCGGTACAGCTCTCATCACAGCTGACCACGGCAATGCTGACAAGATGTATGAGCCTGACGGTTCACCTTTCACAGCTCATACAACAAACGTTGTACCTCTTATCGTTGCAGGTCAGAAGGGTGAGCTCCGTGAAGACGGCGTTCTCGCAGACCTTATCCCTACAATGCTTAAGATCATGAACGTTCCTCAGCCTGCTGAAATGACAGGTAAGTCACTTCTTTAATTGATAAAAATTAATGCCGTCAGGTGATTTAAAACCTGACGGCATATTTTATTTTGCTTTTAAAATTGCAATTGCACAGTAATGTCTGACCGTGAAATTTTCGGGGTACTGTTCAAGCATAAGGCGGTGTTCTGCGTCAAACTGAGATTTCATTTCTTCGGAAAGTGAAGCGCCTATTCCTCGGCAGGCAAGGATACGTCCGTTCCAGCTTTCACGTGTAAACGGTACGTCTGCGTCAAAGGTTATGTTTTCTTCAAGGGTGAAATATTCCTTATAATCATCCGGAATGTAAATTTCGTGACGGGTCTCGTTGCAGCCTGACCAGTCGGGGTTGTATTTCAGCACAAGCTTTTCGCTTTTTCCTGCGATTTCGTCCTCAAAGGGAAGCCACGCCATATATAAAAACGCAAGCTTGCCGCCCTGTTTAAGCATTCTGTGAGCCTGTGCCGCAAAAATATCGTGTTTGAAGTAAAAATAACACTGGCAGGCGGTAATGACATCAAGGCTGTTTTCTGGCATAACAGCTTCCTCGGCAGGTGCGGTAATGTACTTTATGTTCATATCTCTGCTTAAAATACGGGCCTGTTTGATCTGATTTTCCGATATATCAGAAGCTGTGAAGTCTGCACCGAAACGGTACATATTTCTAGGAAGTACGCCTGTCCCCGTGCCGACGTCGAGAACCTGCTGACCCTCTGTGCAGAGTCCGAATTCAAGTATACGGCTGTAAAATTCTTCAGGGTAAATATCACGGAATTTAGCGTAATCCTCAGAGGTCCTGCCCCAGTCGAAGGCCTTGCCGCCGTCAATTCTGCTGTCGGTAATCATAAAAAATCTCCTTTGCCTGTTTTGGGTATGATAGCATAATTCAGCTTAAAAGTCAATTAAAAATCACACATTTTTATACAGGCAGGTGAAATTTTTACAATAAAAGATATGAAAAAAATTTATTGTAAAAAGTGATTATTTATAGTAAAATTTAATCAAGATAAGAAATGAAAAATAAAGTTTGATATAAAGCTTTTCTATTCTCTTTTAAAATGTTTTTTGGTAAAAAAGCGGACATTGCTCGTGTCCGCTTTTTTATTTTAAAAAACAGTTGAAATCTTATGGGGAATGTGCTATAATTATTTTGAAGAAGAATACTCAGAATAGTCACCGAGAGGAGGACACACGCTTTCAGAGCGTGCGATACAGATGGCTGAATTAGTTTATAACGAGCAGGGACGTCTGCTTTTTACAGAGGAAATGAAGGAAGAATATACTATTCTTGCTCCGCAGATGCTTCCGATGCACTTTTCACTTATATGTAAAATTTTCAATAATCACGGATATAAAATGGAGATCCTCAACAATACGGGAAGACGTGTTGTTGACGAGGGTCTGCGTAACGTACACAACGATACCTGCTATCCTGCCCTGCTGGTAATAGGTCAGATGATGGACGCTCTTAAATCGGGCAAGTACGATGTGAACAAGACCGCCCTTATGATCACTCAGACAGGCGGCGGCTGCCGTGCTTCAAACTATATCAATCTGCTGAGAAAGGCTCTTAAGAATAACGATATGGCACAGGTGCCCGTTGTTTCCCTTAACCTTTCCAACCTTGAAAAGAATCCCGGCTTCAAGTTTACCGTTGACCTGCTTTATGAGCTTGTAATCGCTATCTGCTACGGCGACGTTCTTATGTGGGCAGGCAATCAGGTGCGTCCTTACGAAAACAACAAGGGCGATACAGACAAGCTTATCGAGGAATGGCAGAACAGACTTGTAAAGGAAGGCTTTGCACTTACAAAGTTCAAGTCAAACGTAAAGAAGATGGTAAGCGATTTTGAAAATATACCGTACACTCCTGAAGAAAAGGTAAAGGTTGGTATTGTAGGAGAAATCTACATCAAGTATTCTCCTCTCGGCAACAACGACCTTGAAGCTTTCCTCCAGAGCGAGGGTGCAGAGGTTGTGGTTCCCGGACTTCTGGACTTCATCATTTTTATGTGCGACCATCACGTTGTTGATACACAGCTTTACCATATCGCATATAAAAAATACGTTGGTTCTGGTGCACTTGAGGTGTTCCTTAAGAAAATGCAGGGCGTTATCATAAACGCTTTCAAGGAGTCACGTTTCAGAGCTCCTGCACCGTTTGACCATACAAAGGAAAATGCCAGAGCTTACGTTTCACCTGCAAATAAAATGGGTGAAGGCTGGCTGCTTACAGCTGAAATGATAGAGCTGGTTGAAAGCGGCGTAAAGAATATCGTCTGCGCTCAGCCTTTCGGCTGTCTGCCTAACCATATCGTGGGCAAGGGTATGATAAGAAAGATACGTTCCGTTTATGAGGACGCAAACATCGTTGCAATCGACTATGACCCCGGCGCAACAAAGGTAAATCAGGAAAACCGAATCAAGCTTATGCTTTCTACGGCAAAGGCTGGACTCAAGTAATTGAAAGGAGTATGATTTTATGGCATTATACGGTGTAAACGCATATAAGTCCAATACTTACTACACATCCCTGCTTTCGGGAAACAATTATAACCGAAACAACAAGTTCAACGCTTCAAATTCAACAAGTGACCTCCTTTCTCTTATGAAGAGAGTGGATCAGGTCCGTTCAAGAAGCTATCAGAAGAATATGATCGAAGAGTACCGCAAGGTATTTTCAGGTGAAAGTGAAATCGGCTCCCTTGAAAATGAGCAGAGCCTTTCAAAGAATGCAGGCAAGCTCAACGCTTCTGCATCTGCACTTGCTACCGCTACAAATTCAAACATAAACGACAGGGACGGTCTTAAAAAGAGCGTTCAGACTTTCATTGACGATTACAATTCAACAATTGACTCGCTTAAAAAGTCAAACAGCGTAGATGCATTGAAGAAGGGTCTTGCTATGACAAACACATCCAAGGCTTATGCAAGAGCTTTGTCAAGAGCAGGTATTCAGGTAGGCTCCGACAACAAGCTTACACTCAACGAAGAAAACTTCAACGAGGCTACCGACGGCGCACTCCGTTCTCTTTTCAACGGCAGCTATTCTTTTGCCAACAAGACAGCGGAAAAGGCTTCAGGCATCAGCCGTTCAGCAGCTTTAAAGGCACAGCTTACATACAACAGCCAGGGTATGCTTGACTATTCAACAAAGGTTTCCCTTAACTCAATGTTCAGCGAATTAATCTGATAACGGTTTAATTTCATATTAGCTCAAAACAGGGGGAATTTCCATCGGGAATTTCCCCTTTAAATTTATACGGATAAGAGGGAAAGCGATGGCAATTCAGATTTTCGGCAAATCAAAGTGCTTCGATACCAAAAAGGCGGAGCGCTGGTTTAAGGAAAGAAATATTAAAGTTCAGTCGGTGGATATACTTTCAAAGGGACTGAGCAGGGGAGAGTTTGACAGCGTTGTAAAGGCTGTGGGCGGCATTGACAATGTTATCGACACATCCTCAAAGGATTACTGTAATATAAAATATCTCCTTGATGACGCAAAATACGATAAACTGTGCGAATGTCCGAAATTGTACAGAACGCCTATCGTAAGATGCGGTAAATCGGCTGTTATCGGGTATTGCCCCGATGCGTGGGAAAAGTTTATAGAAAGTGAAAAGAAATAAATGACAGCTTTAATTACAGGAGCAAGCTCAGGTATTGGCAGAGATATTGCAAGGGAGCTTGCAAAAAGAGGTTACAGACTTATTGTTTCGGGAAGAAACAGGCAGGCTCTTGAGGAGCTTAAAAATGAAATAGGCGTTAAAAGGGTGAAAATCATCACTGCTGACCTGTCGGATAAAAATGAGTGCTACCGTCTTTATAAAGAGGCTTCGGAGTATGACGTTGACGTGCTCATAAACAACGCAGGCTTCGGTGTTTACGGTAAATTTGCCGATACCGACCTTGAAAAAGAGGTTGAGATGATTAACGTAAATATTACGGCGGTGCATATTCTTGCAAAGCTTTTTCTCCGTGATTTCCGCAGAAAAAACAGGGGTTACATTCTTAATGTTGCTTCTGCCGCAGGGTTTATGCCGGGACCGTATATGGCGGCGTATTACGCAGGAAAAAATTACGTTGTAAGGCTTACCGAAGCAATCAACGAGGAGCTTCGCAGAGAAAAAAGCGGAGTTTATATAGGGGCACTGTGCCCGGGACCCGTTGACACGAATTTCAACAAAACGGCGGGCGTTTCATTCGGCTTGAACGGTCTGACAAGCGGCTATACAGCTGAATATGCGGTTGAGCAGATGTTCAGACGAAAGGTACTTATCGTACCGTCGGCGGCTATGAAAATTTCAACTGCCGCAGGACCTTTGCTTCCGCCGCTGGTTCTTGCGAGAATAACAGGCGCTGTTCAGAGCCGCAAGGGTGATTTATAAAGAAAGAAGGATTTTGGGATTATGATAAAAATACAGATTCCCGCTACAAGTGCAAATCTCGGCGCAGGCTTTGACGCACTGGGGCTTGCTCTGAGCTATTACAATTATGTCAATATGGAGGAGGCTGACGGGATTTTTATTTCAAGCCTCGACAATACTCCTGTTCCGCAAGACGAGTCAAATCTGGTTTACCATACGGCAAAAACGCTTTTTGACATATGCGGAAAGCCTTTCCACGGCTTGAAAATCGAACAGCTCAACAATATTCCTATGGCAAGAGGTCTGGGCAGCTCATCGGCTTGTATAATCGCAGGTCTTGTGGGCGCAAATACACTTATGGGAAGCCCTCTTGGACTTGATGACCTTGTAAATCTTTCCGCACAGATAGAAGGACACCCTGACAATACTGCTCCCGCACTGCTGGGCGGCATCGTAACAGCCGTTTTTGACGGACGTACCGTTCACTGGGTAAAGCAGGAGGTTTTCACTACCCTTAAATTTGTGGTGGTAATACCCGATTTTGAGCTTAAAACAGAAAAGGCAAGAGCCTGCCTGCCTAAGGAGATCTCACACAAGGACGCTGTTTACAATCTTTCCAGAGCAGCGCTCTTTTCAGCGTCCCTGCTTACGGGCAAATATGAAAATCTCCGTACCGCAGTTCACGACAGACTCCACCAGCCTTACAGAATGGAACTTATCCCTCACGGCAGAGAGGTTTTCGATACGGCTTACAGCTTGGGTGCGTATGCGTCTTATCTGAGCGGCGCAGGTCCTGCGATTATGGCTATCGTTGACGCTGACAATGAATACTTCTGCGGCAAGCTTAAATTTGCTCTTGAAAATATGGGTCTGAATAATTGGGAAGTTCACGAATTACATATTGACAACGACGGTACAAAGCTGTTATAATATAACTATATAGACAGGTTGTTTTTAACGGAAAATATACACATTGCACAAACAAACACCGGTTTTTTACTTCACAATTAACAGGAGAGAATTTTATGGAGATTGAATATTTTTCCGAAACCCGTGATGAACGGGATCAGGTGGATCTATATAAAGCTCTTGGCTGGTATAACCTTCCGGGCTATACCGATGAGGAAATTGAAAAAGCCTGTCATAACAGCTTCTATTCCGTTTACGCTTATGATGGAAATAAACTGATCGGCTTGGGTAGAGTAGCTTCTGACGGGTTGACAGCCGCTGTAATGAGCGGTATCTGTGTTCGCCCCGATTACCGTAAAAGAGGTATCGGTGAGCAGATCGTAACAAGACTTGTTTATTACTGCCAGTCGGGAAATTATCAGATGAACGTTCAGCTTTTCTGCGAGGATAGTCTGAGAGCGTGGTATAAAAGACAGGGCTTCGAGGATTATGCTCTGGGTATGAGAAAATGTATGGTATTCCCTGAAGACCCGTGCAGACTGAGAAAGGGCTTCCGTGAAATATACGGCATTGAACAGATTACTGACCTCTGCCCCGATTTTTACTGGTACAATTTCGACGCCTTCGGTGAGTTCAAATACTCAAGCACTCTCGGTGCTGACGGCGGTATGGTTCCGTCGCTGTTTATGACTTTTTACAGCTACGAGTCCCATTTTGCGGCTGAAATTGATTTCCTCAATGTAAGCGAATTTGAGATTGGCTGCAAGGGCGTGCGTACTCCGCTGACGGCTTTTGATATTGTAAATACAAGCTCTCTGGGTTATTCCGATAACAAGAGATACCGTATACGCTCTCTTGAAGATGACGATATAAACTTTTTCTGCGAGAGCTTCCACATTATGAATGTTTACGAAATTAATTAGGAAGATAATTTATGATAAGCGCAAAAACCAATTCGCCGCAGGAAACAATTGAATTTGCCAAAAAAATAGGGGCAATGCTTAAAGGCGGCGATATAATTGCATACAAGGGCGGTCTGGGTGCAGGAAAAACCACTTTTACAAGAGGACTTGCAATGGGAATGGGACTGCCTGACGAGGTTTCATCGCCTACATTTGCTCTGGTCAATGAATACAGGGACAACGGCAGGGTGCTCTATCATTTTGATATGTACAGGATAATGAATGAAGAGGCTCTTGAAACAACAGGATTTTACGACTATATTTCTGACGAAAGCGTGATAGCGGTTGAATGGTCGGAGAACATTGCCGACTGCCTGCCTGACGGAATTATTACTGTCACGATCGAAGCTGAGGGCGAGGATACGAGAATTATTACGGTGAAGGGGGATGAACGATTTGATTCTGCTGGGAATTGATACTTCAGGAAAGACCGCTTCTGTTGCGGTGTGTGACGAAGAAAATGTGCTTGCACAGACATCCGTGCTTACAAGGCTTACCCATTCGCAGGTCATTATGCCGATATGCAATGACGTTCTGCGAAATGCGGGAATTACGCTTAATGATGTTGACGCAATGGTAGTTTCAAACGGTCCCGGTTCATATACAGGACTGCGTATAGGTGTTTCTGCTGTAAAGGCTATGAGCTACGCTATGAAAAAGAAGTGCCTGGGCGTGTCTACCCTTGAATCCCTTGCGTATAATATGAGGGGCTTCCACGGTGTAGTCTGTCCCGTTATGAAGGCAAGGCTTGACCTTATGTACACAGCCTTTTTCACGTCACATCTTAACGAAATCACGAGAATACTTGACGATTCCATACTTTCTGTAAAGGACATCGTTGCAAGACTTAAATCCTATCACGGGGACGTTATTCTCGTTGGTGACGGTGCAAAGGAAATCTTTGAAAATGAAGAAATAGCAGGTTTAGACAACGTTATGCTGGCACCTCCTCATTTAAGGCTGCAGCTTGCTTCAAGCCTTTGCTATGCGTCCTTTGACAAGAGCTTCGGTACTGCGGAAACTCTCAATGCGGAGTATATGCAGGTCACAAAGGCTGAAAAGGATCTTCAGGAAAAAAATGCATAAATAAATTTACATAGCCGCTTTGCGATTAAAATTGCAGGGCGGCTTATTTTTAAACATTTTTTACCGTTTCTTTGCCAAAAAGTTTATAATTCGGACGTAATTGTGTAAAATGCTAATTGATGTTTTATATTAAATGGGGTAAAATAAGGATTGTATTTTTTATTTTTTTAAGAAAGAAGTTTTATTATGAGAAAGACAAAAATTGTATGTACAGTAGGTCCTGCTACCGATAATGAAGGCGTTTTAAGAGAAATGATGCTTGCGGGAATGAACGTTGCACGTTTTAATTTTTCCCACGGCGATTATGAAACCCACAAAAAACGTTTTGATATGGTAGTAAAGCTCCGTGAAGAGCTTGGACTTCCCATAGCAACAATGCTTGACACAAAGGGTCCTGAGATACGTCTGGGCAGATTTGTTGACGATAAGCCTGTAGAAATCAAGGACGGCGACCTTTTTACACTTACTACCGAACAGTGTGAGTGTACAGCAGAAAAGGCGTTCATTACCTTCAGAGGACTCCCTCACGACGTTTCCGTGGGTACGGCTATCCTTATCAACGACGGTGTAATCGAGCTTAAGGCAGAGAAAATCACAGCTACCGATATTGTCTGCCGTGTAATTCACGGCGGTATCGTTTCAAATAACAAGGGTATCAACGTGCCTGGCGTTGAGCTTTCAATGCCGTATCTTTCAGACCGTGATATGAACGACCTTGAATTCGGTGCCAAGATGGGCTATGATTTTATTGCGGCGTCATTCGTAAGAAGCTCTGCCGATATAAACTATCTGCGTAAGTTTATAAAGAGCCTTGGATGGTCAACACCGAGAATTATTGCAAAGATTGAAAATATGGACGGCGTAAACAATATCGACGAGATTATTGAAGCTGCCGACGGCATAATGATCGCACGAGGCGATATGGGCGTAGAAATCCCGTTTGAGCAGATTCCTGCAATTCAGAAGGATCTTATCGCAAAGGGCTATATGGCAGGCAAGCAGGTTATCACAGCAACACAGATGCTTGAGTCAATGATCACAAACCCACGTCCTACCCGTGCTGAGATCACCGACGTTGCAAATGCGATTTATGATGGTACATCCGCAATTATGCTTTCAGGCGAAACTGCGGCAGGCAAGCACCCTGTTGAAGCTGTAAAGACAATGGCGCTTATTGCAGAAACTACCGAATCTGACATAAACTATACATCACGTTTTACAAAGCGCCCCGTGCATAATGAAAATAACCTTACAAATGCTATATCTCACGCCGCTGTTACAACTGCCCTCGATATTGGTGCAGCTGCGGTAATCACAGTAACAAAGTCAGGCTCTACCGCAAGACATCTTTCAAAGTACCGTCCGTCCTGTCCTGTTATAGGCTGTACACCGAGCGAGCTTGTGCTTCGTCAGATGAATTTAAGCTGGGGCGTAATTCCTGTAATGATGGATGAAAAGGACAACACAGACGAGCTTTTTGACGCCGCTATTGAAGCTGCAAAGGAGCACGGTCTGCTTAAATCAAAGGACGTTGCCGTAATTACAGCAGGTATTCCTCTCGGTGTTGCAGGAAATACCAATATGCTTAAAGTAGAAGAAATCGTATAAAACATAAAATTAAAGGTCAGCTCATTTTTTAATGAACTGACCTCAGATTGTCGATAAAGTTGCAATTGAGAAAAATTGCACAAAAACGCTCGACGTTAAAGTTTAGGTCAAGCCTTTTCAAAGGCTTGCGGGGTCAAGGGGCAGAGCCCTTGTCGCCCTCCGCAGAGGGCGAAATTCCTTGCCTTAGAGGCGC
>JAFQUQ010000056.1 GCA_017408395.1 Oscillospiraceae bacterium | reverse complement strand
CTTCGGAGAAAGCACTCTGTGTACGGCCGTAAACGATCTGGAGGAAGAGTTCTCTCATAGCTGTATTGATAGCGTCACAAACGAGGTCTGTGTTGAGAGCTTCGAGGATTGTTCTGCCTGGGAGGATTTCAGCAGCCATAGCAGCGGAATGAGTCATACCGGAGCAACCGATTGTTTCAACGAGAGCTTCCTGAATGATACCTTCCTTAACATTGAGGGTAAGCTTACAAGTACCCTGCTGAGGAGCACACCAGCCGATACCGTGAGTAAAGCCTGAAATGTCCTTGACATCCTTAGCCTTCACCCATTTTGCTTCTTCAGGGATAGGTGCGCAGCCATGTGCAACGCCCTGCTTGACGCAGCACATTGTTTCAACTTCATGAGTATAATTCATATTACTACTCCTTTCATATTAACAGCATTTTTAAGTATGCTATTTTCATACTCTTTTATTATAAAACATTTTTCGTCTAAAATCAAGTATTTTTTATGTGTTCTGTGATATTTTTAACAATTCGTCATATATGGTTTAATAAATGCATAAAATGCCGCATATCAGGGTATGCGGCATTTTATCAGTAACATTGCAGAATAAGCTGAGCTTTATCAAAGTTTCCGGCGGCAAGGTCTTCTTTTCTGATAAACCAATAAATTCTTCCGTCATCTCCAAACATAAGAGTACATTCGGAACAATCAAACGAGTCAAGCTGGAAAAGCAGTACCCATTCCTTTGCGGCTTCTTTCATATTCTGGGTTAGTTCAGGGTAGCCCTGTCCTGTGTATATACCCCTTGATACAAGTTCACATTCAAGAGGTATATAACCTTGAATATAATTGGGATAACCGAGAAGCTTGCTTAATTTTTCGGGGAGTTCGTCATAAACGTCATCATAGGCATCGCTGTATTCATCACTTTCTTCTTCAGTAAGAAAATCCTCATCAAGAGGGTCGGGATAATACATACAACTATTCATTGTTATTTTAGCTTCAGGGAGACGGAATTCATCGTCAAGCACTTCGGGAAATTCAGCAGGGGAGAGCTTTTTGTCGGGAGAAAACCAGTAAATTTTGGCACAATTCGAGGTTTGGGGATCATAACCCCATTCCATGGATTCAAGCTCATAGAAAAAGCTTAGTAAGCCTTCCTTAGGGAGCAGACTATCTTTATCAAATTGTGCAGCTTCCGCAAGATTAATCTGTGCAATAAAGCTTAGTGGTTTACCGTTGTAACTTTCCCATATAAAATCATCAGGTACATCGGGTTTACCGCCGAATTTAGAGCAACCGCAGAAAATACTGCCGCTGAAATCAAAATCAAGGTCAACGGAATTTTTCATGTAAGCTTTTACTTTATCAAGGATAGAACTCATTTTTTACCTCCATTAATATTATTCGGATTAATTCTCGTAATCTGCCTCACCCATACAGGATTTTTATAATTAAAAATGTTTAAACAAATTAAGCTTTAAACCTGCACTGACGTGCAAACTCCTCAAACATCCCCGTAAGCTTTTCATCAAGCTTTTTGCGTGTGTTTGGCTTGTAAAGCTCCATTGTGCAGTCAAGAAGTTCGCTTTCGTCGCTCTGTAGCAGATAAGAAATCCTGTGAACGCTTTTGTTTTTTATTTCGGCACGGAGCTTGAAAATACCCTGCTCCACAGATTTTACCTCGAAAAGCTCTGCCTTGCCGTGAAGTTCTTCCCAGGCGTTGCGGATGTTTTCCTCGCTTAAATCGCAGTCAAGCTCTGCGGCGATGCCAAGATAAAAAATTGCAGACGGCTCTGCACCCTCTTTTGGAGAGTATTCGTAAAGACGATATATTTCTGCCGCACTGCCGTCCTGCATATCGGTAAAATGTCTGTCACGGGGAGGGTGGATTTCGATCTTTTGGTCTGAAAGCAGTTCAACTTCAACAGGTGGGTAGGGGTCAGGTTTCTGGGATTTTTTATATTCCTCTATTATTCCGAATGCGTTAATGACAGCATTGCCTATATCAACCGCCGAAGCTGTGTTTGGAAAATTAACGGACTTAACTCCCTCAATGTCGCAGTAACCATTGTTGTCAAAGGAATTGATAGCGGCTGATACACTATATTCTCTCTGCTCCCTCATATTAACATCAACACACATATATTTTTTATTAAAAGCTTTGTATGTATTGCATTTTGTTTCTTTCATATAACTGTCTTCATCACGTTCAGCTGGAGTTCTCGCATCAACAGGGCTTTTGCTTATATGCTCAAAGGAGTCAAGAATTGCTTGACCGATAATTTCAGCTGACTCGTTTTCATCAAGAATATGATACCGTGCCATAGCAGTCATATACCAAAATATTGTGGTTATATAAGGCACAACAATCATTTGATGTTCACCCTTGAATACACTAACGGACCACGAAAAAGGTTTTTCTGTGCAATACTTATGTTCTAACTCTTTTTCGTGTTTTTGGATTTGGTACATCGTTCTTTCGTAACCCAAATCCATTCTTTCCAGCTCTTCCTTGCGCTTTTTCATGCTATCATTTTTTAGTTTGGCAATTCTCTGCATAGTTTCTTCGTATGTCAGTTCCATATTTTAATCCCTCACAATAAATTGAAGATTTATTCCTCGCCGTCATCCTCCGAAGCACTTTCGCCAAGACAGGATTTTTTATAGTTGAGAGGACTTACCCCAACATATTTCTTAAACTTGTTGTGGAAGTAGTTGATGTTGGTGTAGCCTACCATTTCGGCAACCTCGTAAACCTTATGCTCGTTCATTGCAAGAAGACGCTTTGCTTCTGTGATACGGATACGGTCAAGGTAGTTGTTGAAGTTATCGCCCATATACTGATGGAAGACCTTGCCCAGATATGCACTGTTGTAGCCGAATATGTTTGCAAGCATTTCAAGACGAAGCTCCTGATTGTAATTGGACTGAATGTACTGAACAACTCTTTCCATAGTGCTCTTGGTGGTTTTGCCGTAAATTGCATTTGAAACAGCGGTGAACTCATTTTTCATCAGCTCGATTATTTCAAACAGGCTGTTCATAGCGCCTATCTGGCTGATTATGGTTTCGTCGCTGAACTGTTCAGCCTTTTTGTCACCTGCACTTTTTACGATATAGGATTTAATATCCAGTACGGTTGTAATGCAGATAACCTTGATTTTTTCAGGGGTGTACATACTTCTGCAGAGGGACTCCTGAAATTCGCTGAAGCAGCTTTCAAGACGGGTGATGTCGTTGATTTCCATAAAGGTAAATATCTGCTTTGAGAAGCTGTCTGCGGAAACTGCATTTTCATCGGCAGAATGGGCGATTTCGTTTCTGGAGATTATGCCGCAGTGGAGATAGAGAAATCTGTTGTTGTATAATTCCTTTGCGGAAATGTAGGATTCGGAAATTGCGTCAGCGGAGTTTACGCTTGAGCCGATGGTGATAAAAATCCTGCCTGAGTAGGTGCTGTTTATGGACTCAAGACACTCCCTGATTTCACCGTCGTTCCAGCCCTTGAAGATAACGCTGAGCATACCGTTCATATCTATTGTGATAACATCAACGTTTTCGTAGTTGCATACCTGTTTTCTTATCATATCAAGCATAACGTTCCTGCCCTCGGTGGGGTTTTCCGAAACGGAGCTGATAAGCACCACGTCGAATTTGCTGAATGTGGTGTAATCCTTGTATTCCTTGGTGGCGTAAATATCCTTTTCGCCGAGAAGAAGACCACGGATAGTCTGTTCGCTGATATATTCGTCACCCTTGCGGAGCTTAATGCTGCTGTCCATTTCTGCAAGAATTTCATCTCTTACTTCCTTAAGACATTCAATAAGCTCATCCTCGTCAACAGGTTTAAGGATAAACTGCTTTACGCCAAGCGAGATAGCTTCCTTTGCGTATGTGAAGTCAGAGTAGCCCGAAAGTATGAGAGCCTTACCCTTGAAACCACGCTTCTGTGCGGCTTCAAGCATATTTATTCCCGTCATACCGGGCATTTTTACGTCTGCAATAACAATGTCAGGGGAGTGGATAAGGATTTTGTTTAAACCGTCGTCGCCGTCCTCACCCTCGGCAATGACTTCAAGGTCAAGCTCATCCCAGGGGATCATCATCTTTACGCCCTGGCGTACATTAGGTTCATCGTCAACAAGCATTACTGTAAGCATATGTTTTTTCCTTTCCGCTTTATCGGCGTACATTTTTTTCGATAAGATTTTTCTTGATAACATCCGTATCATCAACATTGCGGGGGAGAGTAAGGGTCATTCTCGTACCCTTGCCAAGCTCGCTGGATATGGAAAGACCGTATTCCTCGCCGTGATACATTTTTATTCGTTTGTTTACGTTGGTAAGACCGATGCTCTTGCCCGACGAGGTATCGTTGACCTGGAGCTTCCATCTCAGTTCGGACATTTTATCGTCAGGAATACCCTGACCGTTGTCGATAACGTCGATTATGACATTATTGCCCTTGTAGTAAATTTTGATCTTGATAACGCCGTTTGATTTGCTGCTTTCAATACCGTGTACGAAAGCATTTTCAACGATAGGCTGGATTATCAGCGGCAGCACGATATAGTTTACATCAACCTCGCAGTAAATTGAATATGAAACCCTGTCACCGAATCGTGCAGACTGAAGTTCGAGGTAGCTCTTTGTAAATTCAAGCTCTGATTCAAGGGGAACCATACTGTCCTTTACTTCAAGACAGCGGCGCATGAATTTACCCAGCTTCTTTACAAGGGTTGCGGTTTCCTTGTCGTTGTTGCAGTAAGCCTTCATACGAATCGTTTCAAGGGTATTGTAAAGGAAGTGAGGGTTGATCTGGCTTGCAAGGGTCTTGAACTCGGCTTCCTTCTGATTAAGCTTGAAGGCCTCGGACTGTATTTTGGCTTCGTAAGCTTCATTGATAAGCTTCTGCATACTGTCCACCATAAGTTTAAGGTCGGTGTAAAGCTCGTTTATCTCATCGTCGCCCTTCAGCTCGGCATTAAGGTTGAAGTCACCCATTGCAACCTTGTGCATTTCATCACGGAGAAGCTGTATGCGGCGTGTAAAGAAGCTTGTGAAAAGTATGGTGATAAGTATTGAAAGAATAAAACAGAGAGAAACGTACCATATGTACACCGTGGTCAGGTTGCTGGTTTTTTCATTAATGATGGTGTACGGCTTTACAAGATATATCTGGAACAGATTTCCCGTGTTTTCGTAGTCGAAATAGGTTGCAACCGTGTAGCCCTTGTCGGTAAGAGGGGATTCCATACCCAGCTTTTTGGTTTCGGAATTGCCCAGCTGAAAATCGAAATCGGGGGAGGTAAAAACGTTGCCGAGAGAATATTCCTCCATATTGCTGTAAAAAACCATTCCGTTCTGTACAGTAAAGATGATGTTGAATATCTGGTCGCTCATAAGATTTTCTATCCATTCGGGACTCGTGTAAACGACCATTACGCCTGCCGATTTACCCTTTGAAGTAAACACCTGCCTTGCATAACTGAGGTATACGTTTTTATCAATGGGGTTCTGGATAACCTGCCATCTCGGCACCCTTGAGCTCATAGCGTCGGTAAACCAGTAGGACTCCCTTATTTCGGGAGAGATGCTTCTGAAATCGGAATTATAGATAAAATCGTCAATGTCTATGTAGAAGGAAATATCGACAACCTGGGAATATGCCTGTTCATATTTTGATACGGGGTCGTTGTGATTGTAAAAGTCACGGTATTCCTGAGTTGATGTAAAATCGTTGTTGATAAGTGCGTTTATGGTTTCATCGTAATAAATTTTTTCAGCTGCGGCGGATGTAGTGTAAATCGTATCCTTAAGACGCTGCTGAATGGTTTCAACCTCGCTGAAGGCTTCGTTTACAACGCTTGACTGGAGGATGTTGTTCATATTTATTATAAGATAAACACCTGCACAGAAAACCGGCACGATTACGGCAACAAACATCAGGATAAGCTTGTTTCTTATAGGTGTATCTATAATTTTTTGTATTGGATTAATCATTTGTCAGCGGCACCTTCCCGTACACGGCTCATAACAGAGCTGTCTGAATTTATTGATATACATAATTTATTTTAACATATTAAAGGACAAAATGCATTAATAATTTATTAACAATGCAGACTCCGTAAAATAAAAAAACGTTACCGTGCAGCTCGGTAACGTTTTTGTTTATCATAATTATTCGCCAAGGAGTTCCTTAGTGATTCTATCCATGGATTCGTCGAATTCTTCCTGAGAAGAGTTCTTGAAAATCATAAGGGTACCTTCATCATCGTTAAGCTCTTCAGGAATGTTGAAGTTTACCTTGGAGATGTATTCGTCCCAGTTTTCAAGCTTCCATGTATCACGGTCGCTTCCTCTTTCGATCATACGCTGGTGGCATACCTCAGGATCTGTTTCAACCCAGATTACACGGAGAACAGCGCCCTTTTCAGCAAGACGTGCCTTAAGATCAGCCATATACTTCTTGTCTCTGATCTCACGAGTGAACGGAGCATTGATAAGAGCAATATCCTCATAGTCGAGAGCTTCGAGAGCAAGGTCAACTACTGCATAATATTCATAGTTACGGATATGTTCTTCAAAAAAATCAGAGCTTCTGTTGTATTCCTGATTTGCAACAACAAAAATCTGCTTGGAAAGCACGATAAGAGTGTCCTTATCAAGGTAAACAACGTGCTTGAGGTGCTTTGCAAGTTCCTTTGAAATAAAGGTTTTTCCGCATGCAGGCGGAGATGTTACAAGAATAAGTTCCTTCAACCTTCAGTCATCCTTTCCTCTATACCGTATACAAACGGTCATTAGTTAAAAAACATTATATCATATTGAATTTGTTTTTTCAATTGAAAATTTATTAAGCAAAAAAATATGTGATTTATATACAAAAAACAGGAATTATGAGAGAAAAATAAGTTTATTCTGCAAGAATTTTATACATTTCTTGACAAATGGGTAGATAATCGTGTATAATTAGTTAGAAAACTAATTAATAATGAAGGTGGATTATGAACAACAACAGATTTCCGCCTGCCGATATGCTTATCAATGAGATCTCAAAGCTTTTTGATGACAGTATACGCCGTAAATCGGTAAATTATCCGTCATATGAGCATTTCGGCGGCAAAAAAGGCTTTGGCGCAAGACATATTCTTTTTCGTCTTGCCGAAAATAAGGACAGGGGAATAAACCAGCGCACCCTTGTACAGCTTACGCACCTTACAGCCCCGACAGTAAGTGTGGCACTTCAGAAAATGGAAGCGCAGGGACTTATAAAGCGTGAGCAGAATCCCGATGATATGCGTGAAACAATGGTGTGTATAACGGAAAAAGGTCTGGATTTCCACGATTTTATCCGTCGTTCCATAGCTGAAACACAGCAGCAGATGTTCAGTGATTTTACAGATGAAGAAACTGAGCAGCTGAGAGGTCTGCTTATAAAAATAAAGAAGAATATGACCGAGGGAGGTGCAGCAGAGGATGAGAAAACTGGCGGCATATCTTAAACCTTACTGGTGGATGGCACTGCTTGCACCCCTTTCGATGATAGGAGAGGTGCTTGTAGACCTTTTCCAGCCGAAGCTTATGTCCTCGATTGTTGACGAGGGCGTGCTTGCGGGAAATATGGACCATATCGTCGGTACGGGTATAAAAATGCTTGTATTTGTGGTGATAGGCGGTCTGTGCGGAGTAGGCTCGGCGGCTTTCAGCGGAATGGCTGCGCAGAGCTTCGGCTGTGACCTGAGAAACGATGTTTTCAGAAGAGTCACGGCGCTTTCCTTTGAGCAGACGGATAAATTTACAACAGGCTCCCTTGTGACCCGTCTTACAAACGATATTTCAGCTGTACAGCAGTTTGTCGATATGCTGTTAAGGCTGTTCATACGCTCGATAATGCTGTTCGGCGGCGGTATAATTATGATGCTGAGCCTGGACGTTTCATTCGGACTGGTGCTTGTGTGCTCGCTGCCCGTTGAGCTTGTGATAATGATTGTCCTGCTTAAAAAGGCGTCGCCGATTTTCGGTCAGGTACAGATTAAGCTTGACGCCGTAAACAATGTTGTGCAGGAGAACGTCAGCGGTGCAAGGGTAGTCAAGGCGTATGTACGTGAGGACTATGAAAATGAGCGTTTCGGCAAGGCAAACGATGACCTTATGAATACAAATCTGCGTGTTCAGAGGATAATGGCGGTGCTTAATCCGATGCTTTCAATAGTGCTTAATATTTCCGTTGTAGCCGTAATTTACATCGGCGGTCTTCAGGTTGAAGCGGCAAATGTAGCAGGCACGGGAATGGGCGTAGGCGAGGTTATGGCGGCGGTCACATACGTTACGCAGATACTTATGGCTATGATGATGTGCAGCAATATGTTCCAGTCGGTATCAAGAGCAAAGGCAAGCGCCGACAGAATTGTTGAAGTGCTTGACACGGTGCCTGTTATAAGCGACGGAGAAAATAAATCTGCCGCTGAAATAAGAACTGGCTCGGTTTCATTCAGAGGCGTAAGCTTCAGATATGCTGATTCCGTGGGAGAGCCTGTTTTAAACGGTATTTCCGTGGAAATAAGACCGGGGGAAAGCTTTGCAATTCTCGGTGCAACAGGCTCGGGCAAGTCGTCATTTGTAAACCTTATTCCTCGATTTTACGATGCAACAGAGGGTGAGGTGCTTGTTGACGGTATACCCGTAAAGGATTATAAACTTGAGGACCTGCGTGACAAAATCGGTATGGTGCTTCAGAAGAGCGAGCTTTTTTCGGGTACTGTTGAAGAAAATATCCGATGGGGCTGTAAGGACGCTTCCGATGAAGATGTAAAAAGAGCCGCTTGCATTGCATATGCTGACGAGTTTATTTCAGCAATGCCCGACGGTTATAAAAGTATGATTGCAGAAAAGGGTGCAAGCCTGTCGGGCGGACAGAAACAGCGTCTTTCCATTGCAAGAGCCATTTTAAAAAAGCCTGAGATACTTATTTTTGACGACAGCACCTCCGCACTTGACCTTGGAACGGAGTCACGTTTGCAGGCGGCACTTAAACAGGAGCTTAAGGGTACTACCGTTATCAAAATCGCACAGCGTATTGCAAGCGTAAAAAGCTGTGACAGGATAGCTGTCCTTGAACACGGTATGCTGTCGGCTGTGGGCACTCACGATGAGCTTATGATAAACAGCGATGTTTACAGAGATATTTACAATTCACAGCAGAAATCCGTTGAAGGTATTTCCGACGAAAGCGGGGTGAACTGATATGGCAGGTGAAAACAGACCTCAGCAGGGAAATTTAGGCCCCGTTGTAAGAATGGGAAACAGGCGTGGTCCTGGGCCTGTAATGAATGTTGAGAAGCCTAAAAATGCAGGTGCGGCACTGAAAAGGCTGATGAAGTATATCGGTTCAAGCGGTAAGCTTTTCGTGGGACTTATTTTTATAATGGTTGTCATAACAGTTCTCGGATTAATGGCACCATCCCTCCAGAGAAGTGCGATAGACGCAATTACAATTGACGGCGAAAAAAGGCTGTCCGTTGATTTTGTGCAGATGGGAACGATGCTTGCGCTTATGCTGCTGACATATGTGCTTTCGGCGGTGTTTACCTACGGACAGGGAATTTTCTCCGCAAGGCTTTCACAGAGCACCGTTCAGAAAATGCGTAAGGACCTTTTTGCAAAGCTTGTGCGTCTGCCGATTAAATATACCGACACTCATCAGCACGGCGACCTTATGAGCCGAATGACAAACGACGTTGAAAATGTATCGAACACCATTTCCCAGTCAATAGGCTCCCTGATTTCAAGCGTACTGACGGTTGCAGGCTCACTTGTGATAATGTTATGCTACTCACCGCTGCTTACATTGATAAGCGTGTCAACGATTTTCCTTACCATAGGCGTAAGCAGCTTTATGAGTAAGAATATGCGTAAATTCTTTATTGCCCAGCAGAAGCTTTTAGGAAGCCTTAACGGTCACATCGAGGAAACCGTGTCGGGCTATAAAACCGTTGTTGCTTTCAATAAACAGAAGGACGCCGCCGACACCTTTGACGGAATAAGCGCAGAGCTTAAAAAGGCAGGTATAAAGGCACAGATTTTCAGCGGTGCAATGGGACCGTCAATGAACGTTATCTCAAATATCGGCTTCCTGCTTGTGGCGGTATTCGGCGGAAAGCTTGCCTTTGAGGGTGTGATCACAATTGGTACTATTCAGGCGTTTATACTTTACTCAAAGCAGTTTTCACGTCCAATAAACGAAATTGCAAACCAGTTTGCACAGATACAGACCGCTATTGCAGGTGCAGAGCGTGTATTTGAAATTATGGATGCAGAGGTTGAAAACGACGACGGTGACATTGAGTTTAAGGCTGAGGACGTAAAGGGCGAGATTAAATTTGAGAACGTGTGCTTTTCATATGTTCCTGAAAAGCAGGTGCTTAAGAATTTCAATTTAGAGGTCAGACAGGGCGAAAAAATCGCTATTGTTGGTGCCACAGGCTCAGGTAAGACTACTGTTGTAAATCTGCTGACGAGATTTTACGACCTTGACAGCGGCAGGATAACGATTGACGGCAAGGACATAAGCAGAATAAGCAAGTCCGAGCTGCGTAACTCAATCGCTATCGTTCTGCAGGATACGGTGCTTTTTAACGGCTCTATCGCACAGAATATCCGTTACGGCAGACTTGACGCAGAGAATGATGAGCTGCTTTTTGCGGCGGAATCAGCCAATGCCGATAAGTTTATAGACCGTCTGCCTGACAGTTACGAAACGGAGCTTTCCGAAAGCGGCGGTAATCTTTCGCAGGGTCAGCGTCAGCTGCTTTCCATTGCAAGAGCCGTGCTCAAGGACCCGAAAATCCTTATTCTTGACGAGGCTACTTCCAGCGTTGACACAAGAACGGAAATGCACATTCAGTCTGCTATGGTTGCGCTTATGAAAAACCGTACCAGTCTTATTATCGCACACCGTCTTTCTACTATCCGTGACGCTGATAAAATAGTTGTCGTTGACAACGGAAGTGTTATCGAGTCGGGCAGCCACGAAGAACTTATCGCACATAAGGGTGCGTACTATAAGCTGTACCGAAGCCAGTTTGAGGGTATTGCAACTTAAAATATATTTTCTTCCCGTAAAGTGCAGAATTATGCTTTACGGGATATTTTTTGCCTTTATTTGCACAAAAAGTCAGTAATTCTGACAGTACAGGATATTGTTAAGCAGGATTTGCGGAGTTATAATTTATTACAGAAAACAACAAGGAGTGTTGAAAGAATGCGTTGCAAATCAACAAAAATCACTAAGCTTTTGTCAGTCATTACCGCCTTTTCGATATGTCTGGGTATGCTTACTGCCTGCGGAGAGGAAAAAGGGGAAATGCGTGATATTACAACAATGGAGCTTGTAAGGGAAATGGGAGTAGGTATCAACCTCGGCAATACCTTTGAAAGCAGCGGTATGACCCTTGCTTCTGTGCAGGCTTACGAAACAGGCTGGGGAAGCCCGGTGGTTACTCAGGAAATGATTCAGGGCTATGCAGACTGCGGCTTTGGAGTACTGCGTGTGCCTGTGGCGTGGTCAAATATGATGACGGGCAATTACGACATCAACCCCGACTATCTTGCAAGAGTAAGAACTGTTGTTGACTGGGCACTTGATTCGGGAATGTACGTTATTTTAAACATTCACTGGGACGGCGGTTGGTTCTCGAAGTTTGCGGATACCGAGCACCGTGACGAGTGTATGTACAAATACAAGCGTATCTGGGAGCAGCTTACGGAAGAGTTTAAAAATTACGGCGACAAGCTTATGTTTGAGTCCCTTAATGAAGAGGGCGGCTGGGAAACGATATGGAACCGTTACAGCAACGAGGGGGACAAGGAGGAATCCTTCGGTCTGCTTAATGAGATTAATCAGAATTTTGTTGATATTGTAAGAGCATCGGGCGGCAACAACAAGGAGCGTCATCTCCTTATTGCAGGCTACAACACGGACTTTGACCTTACCTGCGATGAGCTTTACAGAATGCCTGACGACCCTGCGGGAAGATGTGCGGTTTCCGTTCATTATTACACGCCTTCGACCTTTGCAATTCTTGAAAGGGACGCAAGCTGGGGCAAGGCAAGGACAGAATGGGGCTCTGAGGCAGACTACGCAGAGCTTGAAAAGTATATGGATATGGTAAAGACCCGTTTTATTGACAATGGTGTGCCCGTAATCATCGGTGAGTTCGGAGTTTCCACAAAGAACAAGACTGATGAAATGGTAAGGCTTTATCTTACATCGGTATGCGAGGCGGCTTATTCGAGAGGGCTGTGTCCTGTTTTATGGGACATCACAAATGTCTTTTACGACAGATACAACTATAAATTTATTGACGCCGAGCTTCTCGACGGTTTAATGAGCGTTAAAAACAAATAATATTGAGAGGAGTATGATTTGAATGATAAACTATAAAAAAGCTCTTGCGGCACTTACAGCTGTTTGTATGACAGCAAGCCTTGCAGCCTGCGGTGCTGAGGAGGACAACGGAGGCCACGGCTATCTCCTTGAAGAAAGCGAAGTTACCACCACAACTCAGATGACGGTTGCAATCAATACGGAAACCCTTGCTCCCGAACAGGAGGAAAAGGTTGCAACTCTTGCAGACAGCCTGACAGGTGAGCTTGAAAACAAAAAAATCAAGTGGATGTCCTTCTATGACCCGTGGCACCCGACAGGTCAGGGCAACACCAAGCCTGTTTCCGTTGAGCTTTTTGAAAAGAAATACGGCGGCGAAATTGAGTATTATCCTACAACCTGGGCAACACAGTTTGATGAACTTTCAACAAGCATTCTGGGCGGTGAGGGCATAGATTTCTTCCCTGCACCCGAGGCTATTCCGAAATGCGTTATCAGCGGTATGACTCAGAATGTTGACGGCTACATTGATTGGAGCAATCCTCTCTGGAGCAGCGTAAAGGACATTAACGACCAGTTTGCAGTAGGGGACGGTCACTATCTTATGGTATGTGAAGCGTCGGCAGGCTACGTTGTTTACTATAACAGAAGCACAATTGAAGCATTCGGCTTTGACGACCCTGCCGATTTATATGCAAACGGTGAGTGGACGATGGATAAATTCAAGGAAATGCTTCTTGAATTTGTTGACGTTGAAGCTGATCAGTACGGTCTTGACGGCTGGTTCAACTGCACACCGCTTATGCTTGCATTCGGCGTACCGTCTGTTTCACTTAAAGACGGAAAGCTTGTAAACAATCTTTCCGACCCGAATTTTGAGAGAGCAATGGAATTCCAGTACGATTTGAACAGAAACGGTCTTATTCTCGATAAATCGCTTTTCAGCTGGAATCCTCAGATTCAGTATATCGGCGAAGGCAAGGAACTTTTCTACATAGGCGGTCTTTATGAAATCGAGTCTGCACCTGACATCTGGACAAAGACCTTCGGTGAAATTGAGGATGTGTTCTTTGTGCCTGTTCCTAAGGACGCAGAGGCTGACAAGTATTATTACAACGCTGAGCTTGATTGCTACAATCTCTGTGTTGGTGCACAGAATCCGGAGGGTGTAATTAAGCTTATGGAATGTGTTATTGCGGCGCACTCCGACCCTGACGCACAGGAAATTGACAACGAAAAGCACAAGGCAGACTACGGCTGGACAGATGAAATGATTGAAATGAGAGCAGAGGTTGAAAGACTTACACAGGAAAACCCTGTCCGTGATGTTTACGGCGGACTTTCAAGCGACCTTTCCTCACTTATCAGCGACAGCATAAATCAACCTATTCAGGGTACCGACTGGTATACCGTAAAGGAATCCATCTATGATACCGTAGAGCTTCAGATTGAAGAGATAAACGGTCAGTTAGCGGCAATAAGCTGATTTCTTCATAAACTTTCCTATATAAAAATTGCTGTACAGCATATTTGAAGCTGTACAGCAATTTTTTATTGGGAGATGTTTTCTTTTTTCTTGAAATAAATAAGCAAAGCCGTTGAAATTACCGCAATCAGAATAAGATTGATATAGGTAACAAAGGTTGAGGATCGATTCATTGCAGATTCAAGCTTTTCAGCGTCCTGCATAATACTGCTGTTGGTGAGGATAAATGCGGCAAAGCTGTTGTTTATGCTGTGAGCAACAGAGGCAGGGTAGATGGAGCCTGATTTTTTTGTAAGCAGTACAAAGAACGGGCAGATGAGAATACAGCTTAATGTCTGGTTTAAGAGCATTTCCGCAAACGCAGAAGCGTCATCGAGAAAAATTCCGTTAGGGTAATGCCATACGCCCCATACAATGCCTGTTATAAGAATAGCAACGGGGATGTTTGTGACTTTCTCAAGTTTCGGGAAAAGATAGCCTCTCCAGCCGTATTCCTCGCCCATACAGATAAGAAATCCCGAAATGGCAAAAGCACCTGTGTTAAGGAATGTGACGATAAGACCTGCAATTCTGTTTTCGCCTTCAAAAAATTCCTTTGCGGTATACTCAGGGAAAAACTCAGCAAAAAGAAGTATCTGACCGATAAATGTAAACACAAGAATTGAAGCCGCACCGATGAAGTACCATTTCCACGCTTTTCTGAAATTTGTTCCGAGAAGGCTGTCCTTCCAACCTTCCTTTGTGATGATACGTGTAAGGATATGCGCAAGAGCAGGTGTAAACATACTGAATGTGCCGAGGACTATGTAAAGATTATCGGTACCGTCACCGCCGTAGATAAATTTATAAAAAAGGAACGGTACAGACTGAAGAGCAAATACAAGTATCAGAAAAATAATTATACGTTTGGTTTCTGTTTTTTTATCCATTGTAACACTCCGTTCCTTTAAGATATAATTTGCAGGAAAGCTTGTAGGAGAAGAAGAAAAGCACGCCTGCAATGTAAGGAAATGCTGCAATCACAATTGCAAGACCGGCAGATTTTACTTCTCCCGATAATAAGCATGAGATCATTTCCATAAACTTTTCCGATGAGCTGAATGCCGCAATATCGCCGAAAAGGGCGTATACCAGAACTGCAAAAACCACAACTACAAAAACTATGCTTCTGTAATTGTTGCCTGCCTTGTTTCCGAAACGGATAACGAATGGTATCTCAACTGCATTTATGAAAATTACAGCATACATCATAAGCATATACAGGCTCATAAACATTTCGGGCATTATTCCGAAGGTGAGGGAGGTAACATAGTCAAGCACCATACAGAGGGAAAATCCGATAACGGTTGTAAGAAGCACGAAAAGATATTTAGAGCTGACCTGCTGTTTTACACCGTCGGGAGTAGAGGTTATGTAATAAGCCCAGAGCTTTCTCTCGTCTCTTTTGATAACCTCCTGCTGAATACAGCCCATAATGACATATATGCAGATATGACCGCACATAACAGGAAGAAAATATGACATCATATTCTTTTCGCCGACATCAGCATATCCGCTTACAGCGCTGTTCATTACAAAGATAATCAGAAACAGACCGATGAGCATAATTTTGATTATCTTTTTGTTTGCGATAATGTCTTTATAAATCAGACCGAACATTACTTTTCCCTCCTTCTTAAAAGAGCTGTCATAATTAAATATCCGAGCACAAAAACCGCCGCAAGTATAAACGGAAGAAACGGTGCGATGCCCGATACTTTTTCCATAATCATCATTTCAATGTCAAAAAACTGAATATCGTGATTATCGCTTGCTTTTTCAAGCATAGGTATGGAAAGTGCTATAAAGGTCATAAAAACCGCCGCAAAAACTATGATAAGAGCAGGTGTTGATTTTCTGAATAAGCAGGTGAGAACACACAGGGTAATTGTAATAAGAGAAAACACCGTCATCATTAATACAATAAGGGAAAGTGTAGTCTGTGTAAAAGGCTTATCGCAGATTAAAGAGAAAAGCAGTGCGTTTAAGATTGAGCCGACAAATGCGCATACCGTCAGAATTCCGATAAGAGAAAGCTTGGAAAGCACAAGTCTGCTTTCGTTTACAGGTGAAGCGTACTGAAAACGCATCCATTTTGATGAGAAATCCGTGTCAAGCACTTCAAAATAACCAAGGGGAATTGCAAATAAAATCATTCCCGGCATATATGTAAGTATGGTGGAAATGTTGCCGCCGAGGTCTGTTGTAAGGTCGGCTGTTGCCTTTGCAAGATTACCGAACTGCATACTTAAAATAATGAGGATACCCATTACAATAAGACCGAAAAACACGCCGAGAGCAGTAAAAACGCTTTTGCGGTAGAGGAAGAATTCTCTGTAAATAAGCGATTTCATCAGTTCCACTCCTTCTTGGTTCTGTTTACATAGTAGAGCATAATTTCTTCAAGGGTGGTCTTATCAAAAACAAGACCTGAATATTTTCTTTCACAGCTTTCACGGTCGGAGATCATAACATCCGCACCGAAATCGGAAAGGCGAGCGCTTACAATGTCCTGTGGGTCGATGTTCTTGTAATCAGACTTGCTGCATTTGATGACACGGTGATTTTCCAGAACATCATCCTTGTAGCCTGAAAGAAGAAGCTTGCCCTTGTCGATGAAGGTCACGCTGTCAGCAACCTTTTCCAGGTCGCTTGTGATATGTGAGGACATTAAAATGCTGTGGTCCTCGTCCTGTAAATATTCAAGGAAGATGTCGAGTATCTCGTTTCTTACAACAGGGTCAAGACCTGTCGTAGCCTCGTCCATAATCAGCAGCTTTGCGTTATGGGAAAGCGCCGCAGCAATCTGAAGTTTCATTTTCATACCCTTGGAAAACTGTCCGATGCTTTTCTTTGATGGGAGAGCAAATCTTTCAAGATAATTTGTGTAAACATCGTTGTCCCAGTTTTTATAAATGCCTCTTAAAACCTTGCTTAACTGCACGGCATTGAAAGCGTCGTGGAAAGAAATTTCGTCAAACACGGCGGAGATGTTTTCCTTGATTTCGTATTCGTGCTCAACGTTGTCCATACCGAAAATTTTAATTGTACCGCTGTCCTGTCTGATAATGTTAAGAAGCGCTTTAATAGTAGTTGTCTTGCCTGCACCGTTTTGTCCGATAAAGCCCATAATGCTGCCCTTAGGCACATTAAAGCTTACATTATCAAGAGTAAAACCGTCGTATTTTTTAGTCAGGCCGTTTATTTCGATAGCATTTTCATAATCAATCATTGCCGTTGCCTCCGTAAACAATTTCAAGAATTTCTTTCAGTTCGTCAAGGCCGATTCCGCAGAGCTTTGCCTTATCGCAAGCCTGTGCAAGCAGAGTTTCCGTCTGACGCAGATTTTCTTCCTTAAGCAGCTCGGTGTTCTGTCCCTTTACAAAGCTTCCCTTGCCTGTGTAGGACTCGATAAAGCCGTCACGTTCAAGATCCTCGTAGGCTCTTTTGGTTGTGATAACACTTATTCTGAGCTGCTGTGCGAGAACACGCATTGAAGGGAGGGCGTCCCCTGCCTTAAGCGTGCCGTTCATGATGAGAGCCTTTATCTGGTCGGAAATCTGCTGATAAATAGGCTCTCCCGATGAATTGCTTATTATAATGTCCATAGTGCACCTCGTAGATTGTATATATACGTTATATACATTATATCAACCGTATATACACTTGTCAATAGTTTTTTGCAAAAAAATTCTGCTGTCTTAAAGTAGAGTGGCATAAAATAACCCCCAAGAAGGTTATTTCCTTTTTGGGGGAGCTTAATGATAATTGGAAACTGTGTACCAAATTATACTTTTACTTTTTGATTCTCATTAAGTAATGCGTGTCATCTTCGTCTGCAATATAAGCACCATTGCTGCAAATTGCCTTAAAAGATGGAATGTTGTTTTTTAACACACGCAAGTATATTTCTTCTTCCGGAACAATTTTTTTTGCCAACTCTAAAGTTAAGGTTAATCCCTTTGTTCCGTAGCCCATACCTCTAAAATTCTTTTTAATACTATATCCAATATGACCAGCACCTGCTTTCAGAGCATCTGTCAAATAGTGTCTAATTCTATACTCTCCAATAAGTGTGTCATTATCCCATAAGTAGTAAAAGGTTTCTGGTACAAACCAATCGGGCATATTGATTGGTTTTTCGTGCATCATCAACTCTGGCAATACTGTGTTTTTATATTCATCAAAGGATATTCCCTCGTATGGATTTGTAAGACCATTTTCGTTTGAAGGCAATGCAGTGACATATTTCCATTGCTCCACTACATCTTCATAATTCATCTTTCGTAATTCTAACATAGTTTGAATTTTCCTTTCTCATACCATTTGTCAAATTCTGAATTCTTTATAAAAAGTTAATAAAATGAATATTTCAAAACAGCAGATTATTTAAGCTTACGGCTGAGATAATCAGCCCATTTTTCCGTATACAAAAATGAGTAGGGTATTTTTTTATTTTTACGCATATTCTTAAGCATCGGCAGACCTGCCCAGAACAACGACGGCAGGACGATAACCAACAGATAAAACGGACCTAAAATCAAGGATTGTATAGTGTGACCGTATTCGTGCGGCATAAGCTCTTTTTCATCATCCACAAAAATAAAAAGACCAAGTGAAACGCCGCAGTTCAGCCCCCATTCCGTTGCAACTGCACTGTTGAAAAAATAATGCTTTCTTTTAATAAAAATCATAAAAACAACAGCACCGATGAGAGTCTGTAAAATTCCCCAGGTACACTGGCATAGCGTGTAAAGAATACGTTTCAAAATTTCTCACCCCGTACCTTAATTATAGCACATTCAGGTTTAAAATCAAGCTTTGCATAAAAAGTCAGTTGTTTATGCTTATAATGTTATTGAAAAAACAAGCGTAATCTGATATAATCATTACAACAAAGAAAAAGAGAGGCGGATTTTTATGGCTAATCCTTATCTTCCATTATGGGAATATATCCCCGACGGCGAACCGAGAGTTTTCGGTGACAGGGTTTACGTTTACGGCTCACACGACAGGGCAGGCTCAGACAGCTTCTGCGATTATGTACTCAAATGCTGGAGCGCTTCCGTTGACAATCTTAACGATTGGGTGTGCCACGGTGATATTTTTCACGTCAGGGCAGACCGTGACCATCCTTCCGATACCCCGTGGACAGATGACAGCTGTTATCTTTACGCTCCCGATGTTGTTGAAAAGGACGGCAAATATTATCTTTATGCGTACATCATCAACTCAAAGGGCTGTGTAGCGGTAAGCGACAAGCCGGAAGGACCGTTTAAACTTGTGTCGCAGTATGAATACACCATCCCCGATGAAATTTGCTGCAACGGCTGGTTTATCGACCCCGGGGTGCTTGTTGACGACGACGGAAGAACTTATATTTACTGCGGTTTTGAGCGTTCATTTATGGCGGAAGTAAACAGCGATAATATGTACGAAATTATTGACGGTAGCTGCATTGAGCATTTTATCCCCATCGAACTGAGAGAAGAAGGCGGTTTTACCGAAAAGGAAAGTCTTTTCTTTGAAGCGGCTTCAATGCGTAAGGTAGGGGACACCTACTATATGATTTATTCTCCGAAGCAGGGCAGCCGTCTTGCATACGCAACCTCGGACAAGCCTACGGGTCCGTTTACTTACAGAGGTTACATTGTTGACAACGGTGTTGACTATCCGGGCGGCAACGACCACGGCTCCATTGCGTGCATAAAAGGTCAGTGGTACATTTTCTATCACCGTATGACAAACGGCACGATAATGTCAAGACGTGCCTGCGTTGAAAGGATAGAAATTCTTCCTGACGGTACTATCCCGACAGTTGAAATGACCTCTCTCGGATTTGAGGAATCATTGTCACCGTACAGGATCACACCTGCGGAAATTGCCTGCGTATTAAAGGACGGAAATGCTATGGTAACGGAGAAAAACGTGTTTGAGCGTGTTGTTGCAAACATCACCGACGGTTGTGTTATCGGGTACAAATACTTCGATTTCGGAGAGGATTTTTCAAGTAAGACAATGGAATTTTCTGCGTCTGTAAACGGTCTGGGCTGTGATTGCAGAATGCACATCCTCATTGATTCCGAGGACGGCGAAGAAATCGGCGTCTGCACAATAGGCCGTGACAGCGGTGTTGTAAACACTAACGTAAAGAATGTTACGGGACGTCACGCTGTTTACTTTAAAATTTCTACCGATTATCAGGGCTGGACAGGTGAATTCTTTAAAGGACGCAATCTTTTTGAGCTTAAATCATTTGTGTTTATGAAATAAACTCTTGCATAAAAAGTCACATTACTGTATAATTAAACTGTGATGTGACTTTTTTTACTGGAGGTCAGAATATGAAGATAGGCTCAATAGGTTATAACTATTCCCACGATTCCGATTTTGCAATGGACAGACCAAACGGCACAGGATGCAGATTATTTCTGCTTGTAAAGACTCCTGCGATTTTTGAGATAGGCGGTAAAAGGCAGGAGGTAAAAAAGAATTCGTTTGTTACTTTTTCTCCTGAAATGCCCTGTAAATATTATGCCGCAGAGAAAATTTACACCGACGACTGGATGTATTTTGAAGCGGACGAAAACGACCTTAAACGCTTTGAAGAGCTGGGAATACCCGAAAATACGGTAATCCATCTTGGTAATATCGAGGAGCTTTCGCACATAATGCATATCCTTGCCTATGAGCACTATGCCGCTGACAGCTTCCACGAGGAAATCGAGCGTCATTATATTGAGATACTTCTGCTCAAACTGAGCAGGATAATTAAGCTTAAATCTGCGGCTTCTTCCGAGTCCTTCATTGAAAAGAACTATAAATTCACACAGCTCCGCACAAGAATTTACACTATGCCCGAAACTGTGCCCGATGTTGAAGGAATGGCGGCAGAGGTGGGGATGAGCCGTTCGGGATTTCAGCATTTATACAAGAAAATGTTCGGTGTAAGCGTAATGACGGATGTGATAACGGGCAGGCTTGACAGGGCGAAACGGCTGCTGTCCTCAACAAACCTTACCATAAAGGAAGTTGCGGAAAAGTGCGGATATGAAAGCGAGTATAATTTTATGCGGCAGTTCAAGAGCCGATACGGTCAGACTCCCACCGAATTCCGAAGAATGCTCTGATATACACAAAAAGCTCCGATGTTTTTTCATCGGAGCTTTAATATTTACTGAAGTATCTTGCCGTTTGCAATAAGTGTCTTGATTTCCTCGTCGGTAGGCATAGCAGGGATAGCGCCCTGTTTTGTGGAGCTTAAAGAGCCGCAGGCGTTTGCATAGGTAGCAAAAGCCTTGAGGTCGGACATTTCAAGCTCGTCAATGGTCTTGCCGGATTTTACGATCTGTGCAAGGAACGCACCGAAGAAGCTGTCACCTGCACCGAGAGTATCAATAGTATCGACCTTGAATGTACGGAGTGTTTCGATACCCTTCTTTGAAGCGATAATACAGCCCTTTGCGCCCTGTGTAATACAAATAATCTTGATACCCGTGTTAAGAAGCTTTGCAATGGCAGGTATCATATTTCCTAAATCTGTGATTATCTGAAGCTCATCCTCGGAAACCTTGATAATGTCAACAAGACCGAGAACGCTCTGCATAGCACGGACAGCCTCAGCCTTTGACTCCCACAGGCGTTCTCTCCAGTTGGGGTCATAAGAAATGATTTTTCCGTGTTCCTTTGCATATTCAACCGCACCGATAGCGGCAGATTTTGAAGGCTCATTTGTCAGCATAAGCGAGCCGAAGTGAACAAGCTTGCACTGGTCAATAAGCTTAAGCCGAATTTCCTTATAGTTTAAATTTGCGTCTGCACCGTTCTGGCGGTAGAAGACAAAATCCCTATCACCGTCTTCATTCTTTCCTACGAAAGCAAGGGTAGTGCTGTATTTATTGTCAAGGATAAGACCGTTGGTTTCAACGCCGTTGTCAACAAGTACCTGTTTAAGATATTGTCCGAACATATCCTTGCCGACTTTTCCGATAAAGCCTGAGGATACGCCAAGCTTTGAAGCCATAACGGCAACATTTGCAGGAGCGCCGCCTGCGTTTCTCTTGTAGCTTATTTCCCCGTTTTCAAGCGTATTTTCAGTAAAGTCAATAAGCATTTCACCTATTGAAATAATATCAGCCATTTTTTTACCCCCTTATAATAAATAGCATATTTATAATATTATACCACATTTTTTATACTTTTCAAGCATAATTTGTAAATTTAAACAAAATCAGCCTTCCAGATAATAAGAAGCCTCCATATCTGCAACGGAAAGCGCAAAAGCAAGAGGGAACATTTCAAAAGCCTTGCCAATGCTGTTTTTGTCTTCAATCCCCGAAAATCCCATATGATAGCGTATAGCAAAAGCTTCTTCTCTTGTAAGACGCATATATCCTGAAATGATGTAGACCGATTTTTCGCCGTGACCGTAAGGAAGACGGTCGTCGATGGTGTAATAGGGTACCTTTTCCCATACGCCCATATCATTTTTGGCGTTACGGTAGTCCACCTTGTAGAAATTCATCTTGCAGATGTCGTGAAGCAGTGCACACAGGGCGATTGTTTCATCGCTGTAATTCATATTGTAGACCTCTTTTGTACGTGGCCTTTCAAGATAATCCTTAAGGCAGTGGTAAACATTAAGGCTGTGAAGTGCCAGACCGCCCTCAAAGGCACTGTGATAACGTGTGCTTGCAGGTGCGGTAAAGAAGTCGCTGTGTTCGGAAAGCATATAGGCCAGAAGCTTGTCTGCACCTTCACGCTTTATGTTTGTTCTGTAAATTTCAAGAAATTCTTCTTTGATTTCGTTAGCGTTTTTCATCGGGTATCCTTTCGGGTAAAATTATCTGAAATTTTCGGGATTTGCAAGGTCAAAATATGACTTGACCTTAAGCTGCTCCTCAATATCCTTCAATAAAAGATTAGGAGGAAAGCGGTCACTTGGAGCAAGAATGAATATGTCCTTGCCGTGCATATCGAACCAGTTGTCGCTGAAGGTTGTATCGAAGCCGTCAAAATCGAGGTACACGCCCTTTGCAAAAGCAGAGGATGAGAAGCAGAAGCGGTACATATTACCGATTTTATCAACTTTAAAAGTGATTTCAGGGTCAACGAATTCAAACTGCTTAGGCAGACAGAACATATAGGTCGAGTCGGAAATGATAGCGTTGTTGTGGAGGAGTGTGTACTCGATGTAGCAGCTGCTGTACATACTTTCGTCAATGCCTGTCATTTCCTCGGTGATGGTGAAACAGTCTGCCGCAGCAAGAGCAGGCACCTTGATTTCAGCCTGTCCCTCGGAGATGATTTCTGAGGTGTTTCTGCGGACACGCCATTTTACAATTCCGTTGAATTCGGTGTTCTTTTCATTTGATACGTTTACCACAAGGTTCTTTTTATCGCTGTCGTCAATTGAGCAGAGAACCTGTGAGTAGAACTTTTTAGCGTAATAATGAAGTGCCTTCCAGCGTCCGAAATAGTCTATTGACGACCAGGAAATAACAGGGTTGCTGTCGTTTACCTGCCAGTAAAGTGAGCCCATACAGATTCCTCTGTGACGGCGCATCTGTTCAACATTAAGACGTATAGCGTCGGCCTGAACTATCTGTGAAGCGTAGATAAGGTCTTCAAACGAGTAAGGATAATGCACCATCTGAGCGATATAATACATAAGCTTTTCGTTGCCTGCCTCACATTTCTGATGAGCCTCCATAACAGGCGACATAAGATTAAGGTCACGCTTCTCCGCAAAGGAGTTTACGGTTTTCATACAAGGAAGCGACTCGAAGCCGTATTCAGAGCAGAAGCGGAAAAGGTACTTTTTATATTCTGTAAAAGGCTTTAAGCTGTGCCAGACTTCCCAGTAGTGAATGTCACCCTTGTTTTTTGCACCGCTGTCGTTGAAGCCGCCGCCCGATGAAGGAGATGAAGGCCAGTAAACTGTGTCAGGGTCGTTCTGCTTGACCATTTTAGGCGCAAGCATTTCAAACATACGCAGATAGCCGTTGCGAAGCTCAGGATTTTCTGGCAGTCCCCAGTATTGCCACGCTGATTCGATTTCATTGTTGCCGCACCATAAAGCAAGGCAGGGGTGGTTTCTTATGCGTTTGATGTTGTCGATAAGCTCATATTTTACATTTGCACAGAAATTGGCGTCAGCACCGTCGTAAACCGAGCAGGCGAACATCATATCCTGCCATACCAGCAGACCAAGCTCATCGCAGATTTCGTAAAAATAATCATCGGGGTAGTAACCGCCGCCCCAGACTCTTATCATATTGTAATTTGCAGCGGCACAGCTTCTGAGCAGGTCCTCCGTGCGTACCTTTGAACAATTGCTTAAAATATGGTCCTCCGGAATGTAGTTTGCACCCATTGCAAAAATTTTGATGCCGTTTACTTTAAATGCAAATTCCTGACCGTAAGCGTCGTCCTTGCGGCAAAGCTCAATGCTTCTCAGACCGATTTTGAAGGTTTTCACATCAGCCTCAGTCGTACCGTCAAGAAGCTTTACGGTGACGGTGTAAAGATTGGGCTTGCCGTAGCCTCTTACGTTCCAAAGCGCAGGGTTAGGAATAACGCAGGTCATTGTGAATTTCTTCTCCTCAGCCTTTGCGTTTATCATAGAGCGTGTGCCGTCGGGAGCGCTTATATAAATTTCGGTACGGAGCCTGTTGGAAAGCATATCGGAAAGAGCAATGTCAAAATCAAGTCTTACGCTGCTTGGGCTGTGATTTTGTCTTACATAAACGCTGTCTATTCTGCCGTTGTCAACGCCGATAAGCTCCACATTGCGCCATATGCCCATATCGGGAAGCTGAGGACCCCAGTCCCAGCCGAACATATAGTGAGCTTTTCTGATATGAGGGTAGCCTTCCATTGTTGAAGAAACGCCCCACAGAGGACGCACCATATTTTTTGCACGGATATAGTTTACAGGTGAATAGATATGGACTTTGAGATTGTTTGTGCCGCTTCTGAGAATTTGTGAAACGTCAAATTCATAGGTGCGGTGCATATTTTCCGAGGAGCCAATAAGCTTGTCGTTGAGGTAAATATCCGCAAGTGTATCTATTCCGCTGAAGCGGAGATATTTTTTTATTGCATTGAGGATTTTTGTTTCAGGTATAAAATTGTATTCGTAAATTACGTCTCTTTCGGAGTATTTTAAAGCGTCATACTGATTAAGTCTGAAATAAGGGTCGTCCATCATTTTGTTTTCGAGCAGAGCAGAGTAGAATGAGCCCGGGACAGCTCCGCTGAGCCTTAAACTCTGGTCGGGAGTGTAAATGTTCCAGTAGCCGTTGAAAGATTGTACCATAATTATTCCTCCGATCCTGAGGAAACGCTGATTGCTTCGCATTAACCAGTGTATTCCTGATTTAGTAGCTGTTAATTAGATTATACAATTTAAAAAAGCTTATGTCAATTAAAAAAGCAGTAAAAAATATAAAACACGGTACAGAAAACGAGGCTGTAGTCTGTACCGTGTAAAATTTATCTGCTGCCGAGTCTGAATTTGAAGTCGTCATACCCGAAGCGTGCAAGAAGTCTGAATGAATTGTCCGAACATTTAAGCCAGATGTCGGGAAGGGGCATACCGTTGAAGGTGTTGTTCTTGCAGGTGGAATATATAGCCATATCGCCGAAAATCAGCTCCGAGCCTTCGCAGAGAGGAGCGTCAAAGCTGTAATCTCCGATAATATCTCCCGCAAGACAGGTAGGACCGCCTAAACGGTAGGCGTACTGCTTTTCGCCTGCTTCTCCAGAATCATAAAGGGGAGGACGGTAGGGCATTTCTATTACATCGGGCGTGTGGCAGGCTGCCGACATATCGGTGATTGCAATGTTCACATCGCCGTTTTTCAGCACGTCAAGCACCCTTGTAAAAAGATAGCCTGCATTCAATGCAACAGCCTCACCCGGTTCAAGGTAAACCTGCACATTGTACCTGTCCTTTACTCTGTTTATACAGCTTTCAAGGAGAGCAATGTCATAATCGGAGCGTGTGATGTGATGACCGCCGCCCATATTCAGCCACTTTACCTTTTTAAGCACGTCCCCGAACTTTTCCTCAACTGCCGTAAGCGTTTTTTCAAGGTCGTCCGAATTCTGTTCGCAGAGAGTGTGGAAGTGGATGCCGTCCAGCAGTTCAATAAGGTCGGGAGTCATCTGCTCATTCCACTGGTTTAAGGTCGTGCCTAAACGACTCCCTTTTGCACAGGGGTCGTAAATTTCGTGCCCCTCCTGTGTGGAGCATTCGGGATTAATTCGCAGACCTATCTGTTTTCCTGCATCTTTTGCACGTCTGCCGAACTTTTTAAGCTGAGAAGGGCTGTTGAAAACAATGTGCCCTGCATATCTGAGCAGCTCATCAAAATCCTGTTCCCTGTAAGCGGCACAGAAAACGTGACATTCCTTGTCGGGCATTTCCTCCGCACCAAGCCTTGCTTCAAAAAGGCCGCTTGCCTCCGTGCCTGCAAGATATGGTGCAATTACGGGGTAGAGGTCGTAGTTTGAAAATGCCTTCTGTGCAAGGAGAATTTTACAGCCTGTCCTGTCCTGTACACCCTTCAGAATTTCACAGTTTTCAATCAGTTTAGCTTCGTCGATAATGTAGCAGGGGGAAGGGAGATCCTTCGGTAATTTATCCTTGATCAATTTAAATTCCTCACTTAGTCAACAAGTACGGGTTCAAAGCTTTCCTTGTGCGGAAGACCGTATTTGCCGAGAGCTTCAAGATATGGATCCGGGTCAAATTCCTCCACGGTGTAAACGCCTGCCTTGTTCCACTTGCCTGTGAGAAGCATCAGAGCACCGCACATTGCAGGTACGCCTGTTGTGTAGGAAATAGCCTGTGACTCAACTTCCTTGTAGCATTCCTCGTGGTCGCATACGTTGTAGATGTAGTATGTCTTGGGCTTGCCGTCCTTTGTGCCTGTGAAGATACAGCCGATGTTTGTCTTGCCCTTTGTGCGCGGACCGAGAGTAGCAGGGTCGGGAAGGAGCGCCTTAAGGAACTGGATAGGCACGATTTCGTGTCCCTCGTAGTTTATTGGAGTTGTAGAGAGCATACCTACATTTTCAAGACACTTCATATGTGTAAGATAGCTCTGACCGAATGTCATAAAGAAGCGGATACGCTTTACGCCGGGGATATTCTTTGCAAGGGACTCGATTTCTTCGTGGTGGAGGAGGTACATATCCTTGCCGCCCACTTCGTCAAAATCATATTCACGCTTGATGCTCATAGCAGGGATTTCCACCCACTTGCCGTTCTCCCAGTAGCTGCCCGGAGCAGAAACTTCACGAAGGTTGATTTCAGGGTTGAAGTTTGTAGCAAAGGGATAGCCGTGGTCGCCGCCGTTGCAGTCGAGAATATCGATAGTGTCGATAGTGTCAAACTGGTGCTTGAGAGCGTAAGCACAGTAAGCCTGAGTAACGCCCGGGTCGAAGCCTGAGCCTAAAAGTGCGGTAAGACCTGCATCCTCGAACTTTTTCTTGTATGCCCACTGCCAGGAGTAGTCAAAATAAGCGGAGAAGCCTTCATCCTTGCAGCGTTTTTCGTAAATTTCACGCCATTCGGGGTCGTCGATATTTTCAGGCTCGTAATTTGCTGTGTCCATATAGTTTACACCGCACGCAAGGCAGGCGTCCATAATAGTAAGGTCCTGATATGGGAGAGCGATATTCATTACAAGGTCTGGCTTGTAGCTGTTGATGAGGGCGATAACCTCTTCTGTTTTGTCAGCATCAACCTGAGCTGTTGTGATAACGGTAGAGGTCTTGTTCTTAAGCTTTTCAGCGAGAGCGTCACACTTTGACTTTGTTCTGCTTGCGATACAGATCTCGGTGAAAACCTCGCTTACCTGACAGCACTTCTGAATTGCAACGGATGCAACACCGCCGCAGCCAATGATTAAAACTCTGCTCATTTTACTTATCTCCTTTATTCTTTAAAATTGCTAAGATAAATTCTCTTGTGATCTTGCAGGCAAGGGCTGTGCTTGCTCCGCTTGCGTCAAGGTTTGGTGCAAGCTCGTTCAGGTCGGCAGCAACAACGTTTGCCTTGCAGACGGTTTCAATAGCTTCAAGCAGCTGCATAAAGCTTACGCCGCCTGCTTCCTGAGTGCCCGTACCGCAGAAAAATGCGGGGTCAAGGCAGTCAAGGTCTATTGTAAAATAAATCGGTGTATTCCCTAAAGATGCAACGGTTTCTTCAAGCTTATCAAAATTAAACTTGTGCATATCCGTGTGCTTTTCCGCAAAACGGAATTCCTCTCTGTCGCCGCTTCTTATGCAGAACTGATGAATTTTACCGTCGCCGATAATGTCGTGACATCTTCTTATCACGCAGGCGTGGCTCAATTCAGCTCCGAGGTAATCATTACGCAGGTCAGCGTGAGCGTCGAAGTGGATAATGTGGATGTCGGGATGTTTTTTTACAGCGGCACGGAAAGCACCGAGAGTAACAAGATGCTCACCGCCTATAAGCAGGGGAAGCTTGCCGTCGTTTAAGATAGTATCGGCACGTTCTTCAATGTCGGCGAGGGCAGACTCGGCAGAGCCGAAGCAAAGCTCAAGGTCGCCGCTGTCGAATACGGAATAATCCGTGAGATCCTCGTCCTGATAGGGTGAATAGGTTTCAATTCCGAAGCTTTCGTGACGGATAGCGGAGGAGCCGAAGCGTGCTCCCGGGCGGTAGCTTGTGGTGCTGTCAAAGGGTGCACCGAAAATAACAAGTTCAGCTTCTTCATAGCTGCTTTCACAGCCTATGAAATTCTCAACGTTTCTTTTCAGCATTTTCTACCTCCTCAAGCATTTCCTCCAGAAAAGCAGGAAGATAAAAAGCTCCCTTGTGAAGTCTGGGGGTGTAGTATTTAGTGCGTAAATGAAGCTTTGTCCACGCTTCGGAATCAAGGTCGTCGATTGGGTGATATTTCTTGCTTGCAAAGCCGAAGAGCCAGTAGCCTGCGGCGTAAGTAGGGATATGCGCCTGATAGACACGGCTGATAGGGAAGGTGTTAACGATACGCTTGTGGCTTCTCTGCATAGCCTCGGCGTCCTGTTTGTAGAAGGGGCTGCCCTGCTGGTTTACCATAATACCGTCCTCACGGAGCGCATTGTGGCAGTTGCCGTAGAATTCAAGCGTAAACAGACCTTCCGACGGACCGAAGGGGTCGGTTGAGTCAACGATGATAAGGTCGTATTTATTTTCACAGCGGCGTATGAATTTAAGTGCATTTTCAAAATAAACGTGCACACGGCAGTCGTCCATACGGCAGGCGTTTCCTGGAAGATAAGCACGGCAGGCCTCGATAACCTGAGGGTCCATTTCAACAAGGTCGATGTGCTCAACACGGTCATATCTTGTAAGCTCTCTTACAACACCGCCGTCACCTGCGCCGATTACGAGAATATCTTTAATCCCCTGATGTACCGCCATAGGAACGTGGGTTATCATTTCGTCGTAAATGAATTCGTCACGCTCTGTAAGCATAACGTTGCCGTCAAGGGTAAGCACCCTGCCGAATTCGGGAGTCTCAAAAATATCTATACGCTGGTAATTGCTCTGCTGTGAGTAAAGGTGTCTGTTAACCTTGATACTGTGTTTTACATCGGGAGTGTGAAACTCGCTGAACCACATTTCCATAGTCGTCTGCCTCCTTAAATAAGAACATTGAGGTGATTGATTTCAGCGTCCTCAGGACCTGTCATCGAGCAGCCCTTTGTTCTTGCGTATTCTATATAATCAATTATCTGTGAAGTTATGCGTTCGCCCGGAGCAAGTATCGGAATTCCGGGAGGATAGCACATTACAAACTCGCTGCAAACACGTCCTACGCTTTCTTTAAGCGGCAGGCTTATTTTTTCGGAGTAAAACGCTTCCTGAGGGCTTGTAACGACCTCGGGGTCGATGTATTCCTGATGGAGAAGACCTGTGCCGTCTGTCTGATAGCGTCTGCGTATTTCTGCAAGGGCGCTTACAAGGCGTTCAAGTTCCTGTGAACGGTCGCCCATTGAAAGGTATGCAAGGATATTTCCGATGTCGCCGAATTCTATCTGAATGTCGTATTCGTCACGGAGGATGTCGTAAACTTCAATTCCCGCCAAACCAATATCGAGGGTATGCACGCTGAGCTTTGTTGTATCAAAATCAAACACGGAGTTGCCGTTTACAAGCTCCTTGCCGAAAGCGTAATAACCGCCGATTTCGTTTATTTCCTCACGGGCATATTCAGCCATATCGGCAACCTGACGGAAGACCTTTCTTCCTCTTAAAGCAAGGTTGCGGCGGCTTATGTCAAGGCTGGACATAAGCAGGTAGCTTGCGGAGGTTGTCTGTGTAAGATTTATTATCTGACGAACATAGCCTGCGTGAACGTTCGGACCTGTAAGGAGAAGGCTTGACTGAGTAAGGCTTCCGCCGCTTTTATGCATTGAAACGGCAGCCATATCCGCACCTGCCTCCATAGCTGAAACGGGGAGACCGCTTCCGAAGTAAAGATGAGTGCCGTGAGCTTCATCGGCAAGGCAGAGCATACCTGCTGCGTGAGCCATTTTTACAATAGCACGCAGGTCGCTGCATATGCCGTAGTATGTAGGATTGTTTACAAGAACAGCAACAGCATTGGGGTGTTCGGCAATAGCCTTGGCAACCTGTTCACGCTGCATACCAAGGGAAATACCCAGTCTCTGGTCAACCTCGGGGTTTACATAAACAGGCACCGCACCGCAGAGTACAAGCGCATTGATAACGCTTCTGTGAACGTTACGGGGGAGAATGATCTCATCGCCTCTTTTGCAGGCTGTAAGCACCATACTCTGCACCGAGCTTGTAGTGCCGCCTACCATAAGAAAAGCGTGGGCTGCACCGAAAGCGTCAGCGGCAAGCTCCTCTGCCTGCTGAATAACGGAGATAGGGTGACAGAGATTATCCAGCGGCTTCATACTGTTTACGTCAAGACCGACGCACTGCTGTCCGAGAAATTCCGTAAGCTCGGGGTTTCCTCTGCCTCTTTTGTGGCCCGGCACGTCAAAAGGCACAACACGCATCTGTCTGAACTGTTCAAGAGCTTCGTGGATAGGCGCTCTGCTCTGGTCGAGCTGTCGGTGTTTAACAAAATTCATAAAATATTCTCCTTTGTTTTGCTGTCCTGAAAAAAAGAAAACAGACTGCACTTTCGTACAGTCTGTGAGTATCACTTTATCATAATAAATTACCGCAGCGGCACATTTAAAGCACAACTGCATTATTCATAAAGGATAATGGTTTGTCAGAGTCTATATAGCAATCACTTTTACTACTCTTATTGACCGTTTCACAAGTCTGCACAATGGCATATTTCGGTTATGAAGTAACCAACTTATAAAATTTGAGCTTTTAACTCAATCAATAATGCAGCCCACGGGAAAAATCCCTGCTGCTGTTCGGCAGCGGACCCGGCTGTCCGTATGGCCTTGACTCATAAAGAGTGGTCCTTATAATTGCTTGGAAAGACTCCTAAAAGTTTACCCTTCCAAAAGTATTTTACAATACGATGATATTATAAGACATAATGTGAGATTTGTCAAGAGTTTTTTATAAATTGTATCTGTTGCGCCGTATCATAATTTATGCTATAATTATAAAAATGACAGAAAGGACGGCTATGGTATGAAGGTTGGTATTTTAGGTGCAGGCGGCATCGCAAGAAAGATGGCGTACACTGTAAACAATATGGAAGGTGCCGAGCTTGCGGCTATCGGCTCAAGAAGCATTGACAAGGCGGAAGCCTTTGCAGCGGAATTCAATATTCCCAAGGCATACGGCAGCTATGAAGAGCTTGTAAGTGACAGTTCACTTGATCTTATTTATGTAGCGACACCTCATTCCAGACATTATGAGGATTGTATGCTCTGCCTTGAAAACGGCAGGAACGTGCTTTGCGAAAAGCCTTTTACAGCAAATGCGGAACAGGCTGAAAAGGTGCTGACCTTTGCAGAGGAAAAAGGTCTGTTTGCGGGAGAAGCTATCTGGACAAGATACCTGCCTATGCGTTTCAAGCTTGACGAGATAATAAACAGCGGAGTTATCGGTGAAATCTCATCATTAAGTGCAAATCTCGGCTACTCCATTGCCCACGTTGAAAGGCTTATAAAGCCTGAGCTTGCAGGCGGAGCGCTTCTTGATTTAGGCGTGTATACCATAAATTTTGCGCTTATGGCTTTCGGTACGGATATTGAAAAAATCACCTCCGACTGCGTAAAGAACGAGTACGGAGTAGACTCCAACAACAGTGTTATTATTAAATATAAGGACGGCAAAACCGCACTTCTTCACAGCAATATGAATTCAAACCTTGACAACAGGGGCATTATAAACGGCAGTAAGGGCAGGATTGAATTTATAAACATAAACAACTGCGAGGGTATTGAGGTTTACCTTAATGACGGCACCGTCACAAAATACGAAACCCCTGCACAGATAACAGGCTTTGAGTACGAGGCGGCGGCTTCACTTAAGGCAATAAGCGAAGGTAAGACGGAATGTAACGAAATGCCTCACAGCGAAATTCTGCGTGTTATGAAAATAATGGATTCTCTCCGAAGCGATTGGGGAATAAAGTATCCTTTTGAATAAGAGGTGTGTAAAATGAACATCGGGGGCTTTCAGAAAATGACCCTTCTGGACTTTCCGGGGAAGGTGGCATGCACGGTTTTTACCGTTGGCTGTAATTTCAGATGTCCGTTCTGTCATAATGCGTCCCTCGTTACGTGTAAAAGTAATGAGCTTTACAGTGAAAATGATGTACTGTCCTTCCTTGAAAAACGCAGGGGACTTCTTGACGGCGTGTGTATAACGGGCGGCGAGCCGCTTATGCAGAAGGATATAAGGGAATTTATTGCAAAGATACGTCAGATGGGTTATGTTGTAAAGCTTGATACAAACGGCAGTTTTCCCGATAGATTAAAACAGCTTGTAAATGACGGTATGGTAGATTACGTTGCAATGGATGTAAAGAACTGCATGGACAGATACAGGGAAACAGCAGGCGTTGAAATGCCTGACCTGAGCATAATTGAGGAGAGCATTGACTTCCTGCTGGAGGGCAACGTTGACTGCGAATTCCGCACAACGGTTGTAAAGGAGTTTCACTGTACAGATGATATTGATAAGCTTGCACAGCGGATTAAGGGCACAAAGCGGTATTATTTACAGAATTTTGTTGATTCGGGAGAACTTATAGGCGAAAATCTTCACTCCGTTGACAGGAAAACTATGGAACAGATGAAGGAAATTGCTGAAAAATACATAGAAAACATCAGTTTAAGAGGAATATAGAGTAAATACAACATCTTGTGGATAAATTCTTATCGGCACAAGATGTTGTATTTTTAGTGTTGACATAACGGGGGATATATGTTATAATAAATGAAAATCTGCGTAAAAAGGGGAAATAAAATGTATAATGTTGTTAAACGTGACGGTAAGGTAGTTTCATTTGATTTAGCAAAGATAAGCCACGCCGTTACTCTGGCGTTTGACGCCTGCAAAAAGCAGTATAATCCCGATATTATAGATTTTCTTGCGCTTAAGGTCACAGCTGAGTTTGAGCCTAAGATTGAGAATGACGTGATTTCCGTTGAACATATTCAGGACAGCGTTGAATCCGTTCTCATCAAGGCAGGCTACGACGAGGTTGCAAAGGCGTATATCCTGTATCGTCGTCAGAGAGAAAAGATCCGTAATCTTAACGCTACTCTCCTTGACTACAAGGATATTGTAAATAATTACCTTAACGTTAATGACTGGCGTGTCAAGGAAAATTCAACCGTTACCTATTCCGTAGGCGGCCTTATTCTCAGCAATTCGGGTGCTATTACAGCCAACTACTGGCTCTCTGAAATTTACGACGATGAAATAGGCAACGCACACCGTAATGCTGATATTCACATCCACGACCTTTCAATGCTTACAGGCTATTGTGCAGGCTGGTCCTTGAAGCAGCTTATTCAGGAGGGTCTGGGCGGTATTCCCGGAAAAATCACTTCCGCACCTGCAAAGCATCTTGCGACTCTCTGCAATCAGATGGTAAACTTCCTCGGTATTATGCAGAACGAGTGGGCAGGCGCACAGGCATTTTCTTCCTTTGACACATACCTTGCTCCTTTTGTTAAGGTTGATAATCTTTCCTATGAGCAGGTCAAAAAGTGTATAGAGTCCTTTATTTACGGCGTAAACACACCAAGCAGATGGGGTACTCAGGCACCATTCTCAAATATAACCCTTGACTGGGTAGTTCCTAACGACCTTGCTGAGCTTAATTGTATCATCGGCGGCAAGGAAACCGATTTTAAATACAAGGACTGCCAGAAGGAAATGGATATGGTGAACAAGGCGTTCATTGAGGTTATGATCGAGGGCGACGCCAACGGCAGAGGCTTCCAGTATCCGATACCGACCTACTCCATTACAAAGAATTTTGACTGGTCCGATACGGAAAATAACCGTCTGCTGTTTGAGATGACATCAAAATACGGCACACCTTATTTCTCCAACTATATAAACAGCGATATGGAGCCAAGCGACGTAAGAAGTATGTGCTGCCGTTTAAGACTTGACCTGCGTGAGCTGAGAAAGAAATCGGGCGGCTTCTTCGGAAGCGGTGAGAGCACAGGCTCTGTGGGCGTAGTTACCATAAATATGCCGAGAATTGCTTATCTTGCAAAGGATAAGGCTGATTTCTATGCTCGTCTTGACAAGCTTATGGACATTTCCGCACGTTCTCTCAAGGTTAAGCGTACAGTTATTACAAAGCTGCTTGAAGAGGGACTCTACCCATATACAAAGAGATACCTTGAAAGCTTCAATAATCATTTCTCTACAATCGGTCTTGTAGGTATGAATGAGGTAGGTCTTAACGCAAAGTGGCTTAAGGCTGACCTTACACACAAGGAAACGCAGGAGTTTACAAAGGAAGTGCTCAACCATATGCGTGAGCGACTTTCAGATTATCAGGTTGAGTACGGTGACCTTTACAACCTTGAAGCAACACCTGCCGAATCCACCTCTTACCGTCTTGCAAAGAATGACGTCAAGCGTTATCCTGAGATCATCACAGCTGCAAAGAGCGCAGATGAAACACCGTATTACACAAACAGCTCGCATCTCCCTGTTGGTTATACAGAGGATATTTTCTCTGCCCTGGACATTCAGGATGAGCTTCAGACCCTTTACACATCGGGTACTGTTTTCCACGCATTCCTTGGCGAAAAGCTTCCTGACTGGCAGTCTGCCGCAAGTTTGATCAGAAAGATTGCGGAAAATTACCGTCTGCCTTACTATACGCTTTCACCGACATATTCCGTTTGTAAAAATCACGGTTATATTGCAGGCGAGCACTATACCTGCCCTGAATGCGGTGAAAATGCAGAGGTTTACAGCCGAATTACAGGCTACTACCGTCCCGTACAGAACTGGAATGACGGTAAGGCACAGGAATACAAGGACCGTAAGGTTTATGATATTGCCAATTCAAAGCTTACTCACGAGGGCGTTGTTCAGCAGGAGGAAAGCACAGCAGGCGAAAATACACTTGCTGACGGTAACTATCTTTTTGCAACAGCAACCTGTCCGAACTGTAAGATTGCCTGCGCAATGCTTGACAAGGCAGGCACGGCATATACAAAGCTTCTTGCAGAGGAAAACAAGGAACTTGTATCAGAGCTTGGAATCAAGCAGGCTCCTACTCTTGTTATCGTAAAGGACGGCAATGCTGTTAAGTATACAGGCGTGTCCGATATAAAGAAAATGCTTAATAACTGAATTTAAATAAAGCTGCTGTGCTTAAAATGTGCGGCAGCTTTATTTGCGAAAGGAAATTATTTATGTATGATATAATTGTTATAGGCGGCGGACCTGCGGGACTTACTGCCGCACTTTACGCAAGACGTGCAAACAAGACGGTGCTTGTAATTGAAAAGGGCACTTTCGGCGGACAGATAACCTTTTCTCCAAAGGTTGAAAATATCCCCGGTTTTGCTCAGATCACTGGAAACGAGTTTGCGGAAAAGCTTGTTGAACAGACTCTTGAACAGGGTGCCGAGGTGGAATGCTGTGAGGTGCTTGAAATTAAAGACGGTGATGTTAAAACTGTTGTAACCGACGGCGGTGATTTTGAGGGTAAGGCCGTTATTATCGCAACAGGAGCAAAGCACCGTATGCTTGGACTTGAAGGCGAAGAAAAGCTTGTGGGAGAGGGTATATCCTTCTGTGCGGTGTGTGACGGTGCATTTTATGCCGAAAAGACAGTTGCCGTGATAGGCGGCGGAAATTCCGCTTTGCAGGAGGCAATTCTGCTGTCTGATATTGCCGCAAAGGTCTATGTTGTACAAAATCTTGATTTTCTTACAGGTGAAAGCAGACTTGCACAACAGCTTGAAGCGAAGGAAAATGTTGAAATTATACTCGGCACGACAGTTAAGTCCCTTAAAGGTGAAAATGAGCTTAAGGGTATTACTCTTGAAAAAACATCCGACGGAAGTGTGCGTGAGCTTGAACTGGACGGTATGTTTGTAGCGGTGGGACTTGTGCCCCAGAACGAATTCTGCTGTAAAGTTGTAAAGCTTGACGGCAACGGATATGTTGACGCTGACGAAAGCTGCCTTACTGACAGGGCAGGTATTTTCACAGCAGGGGATTGCCGTAAGAAGAAGATACGTCAGGTGGTAACAGCGGCGGCAGACGGTGCAGCGGCTGCAATGGCGGCTTGTGATTACATTGAAAGCTTAGGTTGAGAGTATGAAATTATTTGTTGATGATACAAGAAAGCCGCCCGAAAGAGGTTTTGAGTGTGCAGAGGATTATGACGGTGCCGTGTTTTTTCTCAGGTATCTGGAATTTGAGTTTGTGACACTTGATTACAGTCTGGGCGATAGTCCCAACGGGCTGGAAATTCTGAAATTTATGCACGAAAACAAAAAATATCCCAAGCACCTCAATATTCATTCAAATCATATTGAGGGCAGGGAGATAATGCGCAGATATGCCGAAGAAAATTTCCCGTCGGATGTTAAAATTACAATGAATATGCTTGATAAATGAAAAATGCTGTAAGTTCAGACGAACTTACAGCATTGTGTTTATTCCGCAGTTGATTTATTCATTGGTTGTTCCTGCAAGAACAGTTTCCTTAACAGCTTCCTGTGCAGCTTCTTCCGCATTGTTGGAAGCGTTTATGCCTGCACCGATTGCTCTGCCTGTGAGAATGCTTCCCATAAGGTCCTTAAGGGAAACACCCATACCGTCAAGCAGACCGTTTGAAATCTGTGTGGTGGAGGTTGTAATGTCGCTGACAAGCTTTGTAGTGTTGCCGTCACCGTACATTGTGATGGAGTCGATATTTGTGAGAGGTTCTGCAACAGCCTTAGCGATTTCAGGCAGCTTTTCAAAGTACATCTGGAGTACGGCAGCTTCCTGCATCTTCTGCATAGCTTCAGCCTTCTTGTCAAGACCTTCAGCTTCTGCAAGGGCTTTTGCCTTTACAGCTTCAGCTTCGGCAAGACCCTTTGCTCTGATACCTTCAGCTTCCTGTTCAGCAGCAAACTTTGCAGCTTCTGCTCTTGCCTTCTCAGCCTTTGCAGTCTGCTCAGCCATATAGTATAAAGCCTCGGCTTCCTTCTGCTTGACTGCAAGCTCAGCTTCAGCGTTCTGGATGTCTTCGTACTTCTTAGCTTCAGCTTCCTTCTGACGTGTATAAAGATCAGCGTCAGCCATCTGCTGCTGTTCAAACTTCTTAGCTTCAGCCTGCTTCTTGATTTCAGCGTCAAGACGGCGTTCCTGGATAGCAATTTTCTGAGTTTCCAGTTCAACTTCCTTTTCCTGACGGGCAATGTTAGCGTTAGCGGTTGTAATTTCAATCTGCTTACGCTGTTCTTCTTCCTGAATACGGTAAGCAGCGTCAGCTTCAGCTCGCTTGATGTCGGAAATTTTCTTAAGTTCAGCCTGCTTGATAGCAAGGTCATTGTTTTTCTGTGCAATTTCAAGGCTTGCAGCGATCTTAGCGTCGTTAGCCTGCTTGTCAGCTTCTGCCTGAGCAACTGCTACATCTCGTTCAGCGTTTGCCTTGGCAATGGAAGCGTCCTTCTGGATCTTGGAGATGTTGTCGATACCGAGGTTGTCGATTACGCCCTGGGAGTCTGTGAAATTCTGTACGTTGAAGGATACAACGTCAAGACCCATCTTAGCAAGGTCAGGTGCGGCATTTTCCTTAACTCTGTCTGCAAACTGCTGACGGTTGGAAACCATATCACGAAGCTCCATAGTACCTACGATTTCACGCATATTACCTTCGAGAACTTCTCTTGCAACACCGATGATATAAACCTTATCCTTGTTAAGGAAGTTCTGCTGTGCAAGGTCGATACCCTTTTCATCAAGGGAAACCTTTACGTTTACAACAGCGTCAACCATAATGTTGATGTAATCTGCGGTAGGAACGGCAGATGCTGTTTTAACGTCAACAGACATAAGGCTCAGGTCAAGCTTATCCATTCTTTCGAAGAAAGGAATTTTGATAGAAGCCTTACCAATAACTACTCTTGCCTTTTTGCCGATACCTGAAATTATGTACGCTTTATCAGGCGGCGCCTTTACATAGCCTGATGCGATAATTGCAAGAATTGCGATCACTGCTACGATTATACCGACTATGCCGATATGTTCCAGAAGAAAATCCATAAAAACACACCCTTTTCTTAAATTTCTGTACATTTTATGCTGTACAATTTTATTATATCACATTTTAAGCAAAAGTAAAGAGTTTATGTCGATTTTTTTAGAAAAAAGGGTCACGCCATAGCTTAATGACGTGACCCTGTAAAATTTACATTCTTTCGTTGTGTGGGATGTATGTCTGATGAGGCATAACGCTCTTGTATGCAGGACGGATGATCTTGTTTGCGTTGACGATTTCTTCGATACGGTGAGCAGACCAGCCCGAAATTCTTGCAATAGCAAAAAGCGGAGTGTAAAGCTCAGGCGGCAGATTAAGCATTGTATATGCAAAGCCGCTGTAAAAGTCAACGTTTGCGGATACACCCTTGTAAATACGGCGTTCCTTGGCGATAACCTCAGGTGCAAGACGCTCTATCATACTGTAAAGCTCAAATTCCTTCTGTCTGTCCTTTTCAACGGACAGGCTCTTTACAGCCTGTCTGAGGAGATTTGCTCTCGGGTCGGAAATGGAGTAGACAGCGTGACCCATACCGTAGATAAGACCTGAACGGTCAAAGGCTTCCTTGTGAAGAAGCTTTGTAAGGTAATCCTTGACTTCATCCTCGTCTGTCCAGTCGGAGATGGTTTTTTTCATATCCTCAAACATCATTGAAACCTTGATATTCGCACCGCCGTGCTTAGGACCCTTAAGAGAGGAGAGGGCAGCTGCGATTGCAGAATAGGTATCCGTGCCTGATGAAGTTACAACGTGGGTTGTAAAGGTGGAGTTGTTACCGCCGCCGTGCTCAGCGTGAAGAATGAGCGCAAGGTCGAGAATGCTTGCTTCAAGCTCGGTAAAGGAGCTGTCTGGGCGGAGCATATGCAGGATATTTTCTGCGGTTGAATATTCGGCAACAGGCTGGTGGATAAAGAAGCTGCCGCCGTCGATATAGTAATTCTTAGCGTGATAGCTGTAAACAGCAATGAGAGGGAAAAGTGCTATAAGCTCAAGTGACTGTCTGAGTACGTTCGGTACAGACAGGTCATTCGGAGCGTCATCGTAGGAATAAAGGGTAAGTACGCCTCTTGCAAGACCGTTCATAATATCATTGCTTGGGGACTTCATTATGATGTCCCTTACAAAGGTCGTAGGCAGCTTTCTGTAATCAGCAAGGAGCGCCTTGAATTTATCAAGCTGCTTGTCGGAAGGAAGCTCGCCGAAAAGGAGAAGGTAGGTCACTTCTTCAAAGCCGAAGCGTCTTCCGCCTGCAAGTCCTGCCGCAAGGTCGTTTATATTGTAGCCCCTGTAATAAAGCTCGCCTTCACAGGGAACGGATTCACCGTCAACGTTTTTTGAGGAGATGATTTCAGAAACCTCCGTAAGACCGGCAAGAACACCCTTACCGTTAATGTCACGGAGACCGCGCTTTACGTCATATTTTGTGTAAAGTTCGGGATTGATGTTTCCGTTTTTCTTGCAAAGTTCAGCAAACTCCACTACATCCGGAGTAATGTTTTGAAAATTATAATGAGATGTTCCCATTTAAATCCGTCCTTTCCGATTATTGTTATTTAAAAAAAGTACAAATTAATTATAACATAAATTCATTATTTTAGCAAGGGATATTTTTAAAAGTTCACTTGTTTTTCATAAAACTGAGTTTGAAGGATTAATTTTATGTATACTAAACTAATTTTTATACATATTATATGAAAAAATGATTAAAACTACAATTCTATTCACAAAATTAACAAATTAGCCTTGATTTTAATCTTAAACAATGGTACAATTAACAATAAGTATATGAAAGGATATTTGGAAGAATATTTTTTCAATATTTAGGAGGAATTGGATATGAAGAAGCTTAATTTGGGAGAATTCAAGTTTGAATTCAAGAGCTTGAAAATGAAGCTTATTGCATTTGTATGTGCAATGCTTCTTGTAATTATCGCTGTATTAAGTATAGTAAGTATGTCGTCGATGTCGTCGGGAATAACGGACACTGTAAACCTTATGGTTGACCCGCTGAATAAAGAAGTTGCTTCAGACGTTAGCTCAAAGATCGATATGCTGAAGGCTCAGAGTGAAACTGTACTTCTGCGTACACTGAGCAGTAATCAGATAGGCGTTGACCAGAGTACGGGCGCATATCTGAAGCAGCAGATCAGAGATACGGGACTGGGTGCAAAGGAGTTCGTTCTCTTTAAGGCAGGTTCATACTACACAAGCTCCGAAAATATCAAGAAGGAAGACTGCGACGCTATCAAGCAGCTTGATATTTACGTAAAGGCAAGAACAACCAAAAAGGTTGAAGTTTGTGACCCTCACGTTACCGAGGACGGTACAAATGCAGAATTCGTAGTTGTAGTTCCCGGTATGCTGGGTGTTACAAGCTATACACTTGTAATGTACTTTGACGTTGATGTACTTAGCCAGATCTGTAATTCCGTACAGTTCGGCGAAACAGGCAGAACTTATCTTATCAACAGCGAGGGCAGAGTTATTGCAGGTACACTTGAAGAAGTAGTTACAGAATATAATCCGAGCATCCTTGCTGAAACAGACAGAAGCTATAAGAAAATTGCAGAAGTTCACGAACTTGCTATTGCACAGGAAACAGGCACAACAACAGGTAATGTAAACGGTATTGCAAGTCAGATTGCATATGCTCCTATCGCAAACAGCGAATGGGCGGTTATTCTCGTAGCTCCCGAATCTGAGTTTACAGGTTCAGTTGTAACAAGCTCAATTGTTATTCTTGTTATTTCCGTTATTATGCTTGTTGCCAGCGTAATCTGTACCTTCATAATTATGAACGGTATCGTTAATCCTATTTCAAAGGTTACAAGCAGACTTAAGCTTCTCTCAGACGGTGACCTTGAATCTCCTGTTGACGTTATCCGTCAGAAAAATGAAATCGGAATTCTTTCCGCTTCACTTAATACAACCGTTGATTCACTCCGTATGTATATTGAAGATATTTCAAGATCCCTTGAAAAGATCTCGGACGGTGACTTTGCATTTGCAGTTGACGCAAACTATATGGGTGACTTCGTTAAGATCAAGGACAGCTTCAACAACATCCTTGCACAGCTCCGTAAGACATTTGAAAAGATCAATTCCGCAGCTGTACAGGTTAGTGACGGTGCAAGTCAGGTTGCATCAGGCGCTCAGCACTTAAGCGTAGGTGCAGTTCAGCAGTCCGAGGCTATCAACAGAGTTTCAATGCAGATTGATGATATTGTTAAGAATGTTGCCGTAAATGCTGACGCAGCTGAAGGCACAGGTAAGCTTGTAGACCGTATCGAAGAACAGATTGATTCCTGTAATAAGGAAATGAACAAGATGCTTGCATCTATGTCCGATATTACAAAGTCTTCCTCTCAGATTTCCGAAATTATCAAGGTTATCGACGATATTGCGTTCCAGACCAATATTCTCGCACTTAATGCCGCTGTTGAAGCTGCAAGAGCAGGTGATGCAGGCCGTGGCTTTGCAGTAGTTGCAGACGAAGTAAGAAACCTTGCAAATATGAGTGCCGACGCTGCTAAGCAGACAGGCGAGCTTATTGAAGACTCCCTCAGAACAGTTAAGCACGGTACCGTTATTGCAAAGACTACCGCAGAATCGCTTAATGAAATTGTAGCCAGTGCTTCCGAAATCAATGAAAAGGTCAAAGATATTGCAGACGCTTCCAAGGAACAGAACGACATCGTTGAAGCTATCCGTGACAGCGTACAGCAGGTAACAGGCGTTATCGACAATACATCTTCTACAGCAGAACAGAGTGCGGCTGCTGCACAGGAAATGTCAGGTCAGGCAGAAATGCTCCGTGAAATGATTGCTCAGTTCAAATACGAGATAGATTTTGATGAAACAGCATATGTGAACGAAGATGAAGTTGACGATGATATGTTCAGCGAAATAATATCAGAAAACGACGATGTATTTGATTTCCTTAATGCTGACGCAGAGGAAACCGAAGCAGTCGCAGAAGAAACTGAAGACGAAATCGTTGATGAAGTTATAACAGACCCCGTTGCAATTGCAGACGAGCTTGCAGCGGAAGATGATGCAGAGGAGTTTGTTCCGATAGAATTCGAATCCTTCACAGATGAAGAATTCCAGCATCACAGCGACGATAAGTATTAATAAAATCAAACGCCGTAAGTTTACTTGCGGCGTTTTTTAAGGAGTAAATTTTGGAAAAGTATGTTTTCGTAATCCTGGTGGCGTACATTATTGTGATAAACATAATCGGATGGGTCCTGCCGATTATTGATAAAAAGAAAGCTCAAAACAATCAGTGGAGAATAAGAGAGAGCACATTATTTATAGTTTCGGCATTAGGCGGCTCAATTGCAATGCTTGCTTCAATGAAGAAATTCCGTCATAAAACCAAGCATAAAAGGTTTATGATAGGTATTCCGCTGATAATTGCTGTGCAGATTATTTTATTGACAGCAGCAGGTTTCTTTCTGATTAAAAAATAAGTTGTCCTTAAATCGGGACAGCTTATTTTTTTTATAAAAAAGCCCTTGACAAAGCGGTACATTTGTTCTATAATATAAAACAGAACAAACGTGTTGAACATATGTGCTACAAAAAGGAGATAGAAAAATGAACGGTACATCAAATGCTAAGGTTTTAAATGAAAGAGTTTTTGAAGGACAGAACAGAATTGTAAGAGTAAATTATGCACATAAGCGTAATATGATGAAACAGCGCATGTGCGGCGTGCTGCTGCTTGCGGTACTTATTTTTGCAGTATCATTTGCTGAGGATATGGAGCTTGTTCTGGCAGCTGTTCCTGCCGCACTGTATCTTCTTTTTACAAAAAAGACAATTCTTTCCTTTGAGTGTGAATGATATTGACATAACGCCTGCAAATCTGTTACAATAATGTAGAAAGGCAGGCGATTATGTTGGAAAATAAAAAGAAAATCAGCCGACAATGGATAGTTATAGCTGTGATATTTGCGGTATGTATTGTTATTAATGCAGTATCCTGGCTGTCGGTGGATTTTTCGGATTGGTACAGGGACAATTTATTTCTGACATTTCAGCCGATATGGTCGCGGATAAGCGGAGCATTTCCGTTTTCGGTAGGGGAGATTATGCTTTGCATAGCGGTTTTCGGCGGAATAGGCGCTATTATTTCTTACATAATTCTTATGATTAAGTGTAAAGGAAAGCGTAAACGTATTTCTGCGGTTTATGGAAAGATACTCGGCTGGATTCTTGCTTTTGTTTTTACTGCACTTTCCTTTAACTTCTTTCCGCTGTATCATTGCTCAGGCTTTGCACGTGTGCACGGTATTTCTGAGAATAAATACACCGCACAGCAGCTTTACGACCTTACTATGCAGATGATAGACAAATGCAACGAGTCTGTGAAATCGACGAAGCGTGCGGACGGAAGATTTGTTCTCACAGCGGATATAAAAACAGAAACGGCAGAGGCTATGCGGAACATTTCTGGCGAATATAAATCGCTTGGAGGGTATTATCCGAAGCCTAAGGCCATTGATTTTGCAAAGCTGATGACGCAGTTTAATCTATTGGGGATTTATTTTCCGTATAGTATGGAGGCAAATTACAATCCGTGGATGTATGAAGCGGAGCAGCCATCAACTATATGCCACGAATTTGCACATCTCAAGGGATGGATTTATGAGGACGACGCTAATTTTATTGCGTTTCTTGCTTGTATTAATTCGGAAAATCCTGCGTTTGTGTACAGCGGCTATCTTTTAGCGGTGGATTATATGTATTCCAAGGTTTATAACGACCCTTCGATTACCGATGAACAGATAACGCAAATGATTGCGAGAATGAGCGATGAATTGCGTTTTGACCTTAACGAACAGCACGTTATATTCCGTGAAATGAAGAAAAGCAAGATCGGAAAGACTGCTGCAAAGGTGTCAAATACGGTTATTGATGCAAGTCTTAAGTTTAATGGGGTAGAGGACGGAGAAAAATCCTACGGCAGATTTGTGGATCTGCTGTTGAATTATTATCTGGGTTCGGAGCAATGATATAATTAAATATATAAAAAAGCGTTATCGGAAATCCGATAACGCTTAATTTTGTGATTATTTTAATCAAACACCGTACTTTGTTGTGTTTACAGGGATACCAACGCCCATTGTTGAAGCAACAACGCAGGATCTGAAGTAAGTACCCTTAGCAGCTGCTGGTTTAGCCTTTGCAACAGCTTCAAGAAGTGTGTTGAGGTTTTCGTCGAGCTTTTCAGCACCGAAGGAAGCCTTGCCGATTGGGCAGTGAATGATGTTTGTCTTGTCAAGACGGTATTCAATCTTACCAGCCTTAGCTTCTGTTACAGCCTTAGCTACGTCAGGAGCAACTGTACCAGCCTTAGGGTTAGGCATGAGGCCTCTAGGACCGAGAACCTTACCAAGACGACCAACGAGACCCATCATGTCAGGGGATGCGATAACAACGTCGAAATCCATCCAGTTTTCCTTCATGATCTTGTCAACGAGGTCTTCAGCACCAACGTAGTCAGCGCCTGCAGCCTTAGCAGCTTCTTCCTTTTCAGGCTTACAGAATACGCAAACCTTAATATCCTTACCTGTACCGTTAGGGAGAACTACTGCACCTCTAACCTGCTGGTCAGCGTGACGGGAGTCAACACCCAGACGAATGTGAACTTCGATTGTTTCATCAAACTTAGCCTTTGCATTCTTGCAAGCTAAATCAAGAGCTTCAACAGTTTCGTAAAGCTTGGACTTATCTATTGCTTTAACACTTTCATTATACTTTTTACCGTGTTTCATTATAATTATCCTCCTTTAAGTGGTAATATCCCTGCTGGCAGGGATTGCCCTCAATGGGACTGATAGCGGAAAATTCCTCCCACCATAGGCTGACGGATACTGATGTCCGCCGAGGCGAAGAAATGTAAATTTTAATTAGTCAACTACTTCTACGCCCATAGAACGAGCTGTACCAGCAATCATGCTCATAGCTGTATCAATGTTAGCAGCATTGAGGTCAGGCATCTTAGTTTCAGCGATCTTACGGATCTGATCCTTAGTGATCTTACCAACCTTAGTCTTGTTAGGAACACCTGAACCGCTTTCGATACCGATTGCCTTCTTGATGAGAACAGCTGCCGGCGGAGTCTTTGTTACGAATGTAAAGGAACGGTCAGCGTAAACTGTAATAACAACAGGGATAATAAGACCGATGTCGTTCTTAGTTCTTTCGTTGAATTCCTTTGTAAATGCCATAATGTTAACACCGTGCTGACCAAGAGCAGGACCAACCGGTGGAGCAGGAGTAGCCTTACCTGCTGCAATCTGAAGCTTAATTAAGCCAACGACTTTCTGTGCCATGTTAGTTGCACCTCCGTAATATGCAAGAATCCTTATGGATTCATTTCAGTTTATTTTTGATTAATATTCATCGGACTTTGTAACCATTGTGATTTCAATAGTTGCAAGAGTCTCTCTGCCGAACATTGATACAGAAACGTCAACCGTCATATCCTCTGTATTAATGCCCTTGACTTCACCGACAAAGCCTTCCATAGGACCTGAAGAAATCTTGACCTTATCGCCTTCCTTGATGTTGATTTCAACAGTCTTGCTGACTGTATCAACGCCCAGTGCGGCAACCTCTTTATCGGAAAGAGGAACAGGCTTGGAAGCGGGACCAACAAATCCCGTAACACCTCTTGTATTTCTTACAACGTACCAGGAATCATCGGTAAGAACCATTTTCACCAGAACGTATCCCGGGAAAATCTTTCTTTCAACTTCACGCTCCTTATTGGATTCTGTAATTTCCTTAACAAGTTCAGTAGGAATCTTTACATCTGTAATAAGGTTATGAAGGTTTCGGTTATCGACTACCTTAAGAATAGTTTGTGCCACCTTATTCTCATAACCGGAATAGGTGTGAATGACATACCATTTAGCATTTTCTGACATTCTATCTATCTTCCTTTCGTTATTGAGCCGCAGAAAAGAACTGCGGGTCGGTACTCACTTTTATCAGTTGCCAAGACCCAGCTTGACAAGAGCAGTGAGGGCACTGTCGATACCCCAGATTACAATAGCGCTTGCACACATACCTGTGAGAACAACAAACGTATTGTTGATGACCTTTTTCTTGCTTGGCCATACTACCTTTTTGAATTCACTTCTGAGATCCTTGAAGTACTTGATCAGACCGTTCTGCTTCTTGCCGCCCTTGGACTTGGATTTTTCCTTATCCTTAAGGATCTTGTCGGCCTTGGCTTCTGCCTGAGCAACGATTGACTTCTTGGATGTCTTCTTTGCGTTATCAGCCATTATTCACACCTCACCTTACTTGGTTTCCTTGTGAAGAGTGTGCTTCTTGCAGAACTTACAGTACTTGTTCATTTCCAGTCTGTCCGGATCATTCTTTTTGTTCTTCTTAGTATTGTAGTTACGCTGTTTGCACTCTGTGCAGGCTAATGTTACCTTTACTCTCATATCGGCACCTCCTATTAAATGCTCTTTTAAAGAGCGTTTCGATTTCGCAGGAACTGAAGTCCCTGTGCCTCCCTCTATGGCAATTTTCAGCTTAACGATTGCACGTTAAGTTTTTTGTCGAGAGGTCGAATAATGTGCTTAAAAATATTTTAAGGCACAAAAAATAGACCTCTGCAAGAGGTAATCTAATCATAACATACTTTTATACAACTTGTCAAGCACTTTTTTGTGATTTCTGTAAATTTTTTTATTTTAATCTGCAAAGCACTGGGGTGGAGCAGGATAACGGACGGGATTGAAACACCAGTTTACAGCATTTACAATAATTTTCTGTATGTCCTCCATATAATAAACAGGGTATTCCTCGTGTCCGGGCTGAAAATAAAATATCCTGCCGTAACCTCTTGTAAAGGTGCATCCGCTGCGGAAGACTTCTCCGCCTCCGAACCAGCCTGTAAAAATAACGTCATCGGGCTTGGGAATATCAAAATATTCGCCGTACATTTCTTCCTTGGGGATGTCGATGCAAAGCGGGACGCCTGCCGCAATAGGGTGCAAAGGTGAGGTGCACCACAGCTTTTCCGTGTCATCGTGGCGCCAGTGGAGAGTCATTGAAGTGCCCATCAGCGATTTCATTATCTTGCTGAAATGTGCGGAATGAAGGGCGATAAGTCCCATTCCCGAAAGAACGTGTTCGTGAATAAGCTTAACGTTCTCGTCAGAAACCTCATCGTGTTTTGCGTGTCCCCACCATATAAGTACGTCGGTTTCCCTGAGCAGTTCTTCTGAAATACCCTGGTTGTCCATATCGAGAGTTGCACATTTCACTGTAAAGTTTTCTTCCTTGCCAAGAAAATTTGCAATACATCCGTGAATTCCATCGGGATAAACAGCTCTTATACCGTCATATTCACGTTCGTGAAAATATTCGTTCCAGACAGTTACTCTTATCATTCAAGCCACTCCTTAAGATTTTTAACTGATTTTTCTATAAACCCAAGCTGGTTTTCCGTACCGAAATGCTCTATCGTATATATTCCGTCATATCCTGCTGCTTTAAGTGAAGTTACGATTTCCCTCATTTTTATGCTTCCGTCACCGACAGGGGAGGGATACAATGCTCTGCCGCCTGTTGTAAGCTTGACCTCGCCTTTTGAATTACTGTCAAGGCTTCTGTCTTTACAATGAACGTGCACGATTTTATCCTTAAGCATTGCGTAAGCTTCCGTTTCGGAACGCTCGCTGTACATAAAATTACCCGTATCAAAAGTGATTTTCAGCTGTGAAATCTGTTCTGCGAAACAAAGCATACCTTCAGCATCGCATATGGGGCTGTTTGAGTCGTCAAAATCTTCGATTGTCGGGGTAAGTCCTTTGCTGACAGCATATACGCACATTTCCTTCATAGCGTTGACCATACTGTTTAATTCAGCTGTTCTTGTGTCATTGTCGGCAGAAGAGTAAAATCCCGGGATAAGCATAATTTTATCACAGCCTGCCGCCGCAACACGGTCGATATGAGCAAATCCGTCTGTGCAATCGGTTGAAACGCCGAAATTATAGAAGCTGTACACCGATGAGATTTTTAATCCGTGTTCATCAAGATTTCTGACGAGATTTTCTGAATTGATGAGATCATTCATATCGACCTCAACATAGTCGATACCAAGCTTTTTTATATAGTCCAGCAGGTCGGAAAGGCTTCTTCCTGTCTGTGCAGAAGCTTCGGCGATGTGATGATAGAAAACAGATAATTTCATAATTACTCCTTATTATAATAGTATGTGCTTTTTATCTGATGACAAAAAGCACACCGGGGATTATTCTTTAAGCTCGGGGCTGATAAGCTCAGGAGCGTTTTCTGTGCAGATTCGTGCCGCTTCTGCCGTAACAGCAACAAAAGCGTTCATAAAATCAAGATGTAAAGTCGTTACATCGTTGAATTTGCCTGCATTTGCAAACATTTCCTGAAATTTTGCCATATCGGCAAGATTATCTGCGCCTATATTGTATGAAGCTGTACGGACCTCTGCCGCTGCAGCTGCATAAGCAGCCATATTTCTGTGAAGAAAAGCGTTTTCAAGTGCTTCCGCACAGTTTCCTGCATTGTTTGCATAACCTGCCAGAGCCTTGAAATAATCAGGACGGTTATCACTGTAAAGGTCAAGACCTGCCGCCGTATTTATGTGAGAAATATTCTCCATAGAGAAAATCGTCTGGGTATCGACAGCAGGGGACGCAGTATAATGATGGGATGTTTTGTCATCGGGGAGGTGTGCTTTCAGAATGGACGCAAGCTTATCAAATTCAACGGGCTTTGAAAGATAGTCGCTGAATCCCTCGCTGATATACTGTTCACGGACTCCCGTAACTGCGTTTGCGGTGGTAACAATGATTTCCGAACTGCTGCTTGCACAGCCTGCAGTCTCCTTTATCATATGCATTGTATTTACACCGTCAGGGTCAGGCATCATATGGTCGAGGAAAATTATGTCATAACATTTTCTGCTTGCAAGCTCAAAGCATTCTTCCCCTGAGTTTGCAATATCGGCGTCGATGCCGAACTGTTTAAGGAATTCGTGGAGAACGAAAAGATTGACTTCGTTATCGTCCGCAATAAGCACGTCGGTTTCCTTGACTGTGAAAAACTCGTTATGCCTGTTTTCGTTGGCAGTGTAAGCGGATACAGCTCCCACAGGGGATACATTGCTGATTTTCTGCGGAATTTTAACTGTAAAGCTGCTTCCCTTGCCACATTCGCTCTGTACATCTACAGTACCGTTTGAAAGTCTGAGCAGCTTTGCGGTTACCGACAGACCTAAACCCATACCCTCAACATAGGTATTCTTTGATTCCTCAGAGCGTTCAAAACAGTCAAAGATAAGGGGGAGCGTTTTTTCGCTGATACCGCATCCTGTGTCTTTTACACAAACTGAAAGCTCTGCGATACCATCATCTGTCTGTACGGATGAAGCCGTTATGGTGATAGTACCGCTTTTGGTGAACTTTACAGCGTTGGAAATAAGATTTGAGATAATTCTGTAAATGTTGCTTTCGTCGCCGAGAAGCTCGCAGGGGATATTGCCCGAAATATCCGTAATAAGCTGCACTTGTTTGCCTTCAAGCTTCCGTTCCGTTTCAAGTATAAGTTTTTCGAAAAGCTCCCTTGTTCTGTAAACAGCGGTTGTAGATGGGAAATTACCTGAACTTAAATTTGTGTAATCAATAAGGTTGTTGGTAAGCTCAAGAAGTCCTCTTCCCGATTTTTCTGCTGTAATGGCATAGTTTCTGATTTCCTCATCAAAGCTTTTGCGGAGGATCATTTCGCTCATACCAAGCATACTGTTTACAGGTGTACGGATTTCGTGGGAAATATGAGCAAGGAATGTTTCCTTTATAGTTGAATCAGAGTTGTTTTCGCTTTCCGACGGTAAATTCTCGGCAGGAACTTCAACAGGCTGGGTAATGGGGATATTTCTGAATGTAAAGTAAATGAACATTACAGCAAACGCCGCTGAAGGAGCGAGCGAAACAAACGGATAAGGATAAAGTATATCATTCAATGACATCATACTGAAGAATACCGCAACGCAGAAAAATATTATGGAAATATGCTGATTTGCTGTAAAGCATTTACGCTTGACGGCGATAAATATCATTGCAAGCAGGGCGTATAATGCGAAAACAACAAAGGCTGCTATTGCAAACATAATGTATCCCGTAAAATTGAGGCTGTCAAGCTTGAATGAAGAGCCGCTGAATGCCAGTAATGCTGTGACCAGCACGAATACGATAAGCGGTAAAGTTGAAGCGATTTTTGCGGCGGTATGACGCTTTTCTTTGTTTTGGGAAAGACTGCGTATCATACGGAACATCATAAAAGCGCTCAGTGCATAGCACATAAATGAAAGAATAAACAGGATAAATGCAATTTTTATCTGGTAGTTTACAAATGAGGTTTTTTCGTTTGCGATCCTGATGAAAATAAGACAAGCCGTATGCAATATCAATGCAGCGGATGTGCTGAGCATAAGCGGTGCAACAGTGCGTTCTGTGTTCTGCCTTTTGCTGTTTATGGCTGTGAAAACTGAAAATAGTGTAACGGATAAAACCGAGATAATCTCAAAAAGATGCGAATAATGCATTGTAAATCACTCCCTTGCCTGTTTTGCTGATGCGTTATTTGCGCATATTTTAATTATTATACTATAAAAATAGCCATTATTCAATATATATTCTATGACTTTTTACATTTTTTGTGCAAAACGAGCGGATAAAATTTTATCGGATATTCTTTGCAAGTTTACGCTTAATTAATAAAATGTTACAAAAATAAATATTTATTTATGGTAAAATAATCAAGATTGTGTACTATATAATACAGGAGATGACAGGATGAGTTTTAATGAAATTTTAAAGGCAGTAGACGATTTTGTCTGGGGTGTCCCGCTGATAGTCCTGATTATTGCCGCAGGCTTATGGCTGTCGGTAAGAACAGGTTTTATTCAGATTTTTAATCTGCCCCGTGCGTTAAAATATCTTTTTAAGGAAGAAGAGGGCGGAAAAGGCGAGGTTTCGGGCTTTGCTTCACTTTGTACGGCACTTTCCGCTACAATAGGAACGGGAAACATTGTCGGTGTTGCTACGGCAGTTGGCGTGCTTGCAGGCGGTCCGGGCGCATTGTTCTGGATGTGGGTTGCCGCTTTTCTCGGAATGGCTACAAAATATTCCGAGGGTTTCCTTGCTGTAAAGTACAGAACAATTGATTCTGAGGGACACGTTCTCGGCGGTCCGTTCTATTACATAGAAAACGGTATGGGCAGCAAGTGGAAATGGCTCGGAAAGGTGTTTGCTTTCTTCGGTGCCTGCGTAGGCTTGCTTGGTATCGGTACTTTCTCGCAGGTAAACGGTATTGCTTCTGCGGTAACAGGCTTTTTTGACCCTGACGGTACAAATACCATTGCACTTTTCGGAAATAATTATTCTGTTGTAACTGTAATCACTGCTTTTGTGCTTGCAATATGTGCAGGCCTTGTAATTATAGGCGGTATTCAGAGAATAAGCAAGGTCTCTGAAATCGTTGTGCCGTTTATGGCAATTCTTTATGTGGTAGCAGTACTTACTCTTATTTTTACAAATATTACAAAGCTTCCATCTGCGATTGCCGAGGTTTTTGCAGGTGCATTCGGACTCCGTGCTGTTTCGGGCGGTGCTCTCGGTGCGATACTTATTTCTATGAGAAACGGTATTGCAAGAGGTATCTTCTCAAACGAATCGGGACTTGGCTCTGCTCCTATTGCCGCAGCTGCCGCAAAGACAAAGGAGCCTGTTCGTCAGGGACTCATTTCAATGACAGGTACCTTTATTGATACTATTGTTATATGTACAATGACAGGTCTTTCAATTATAATGATGGGCTCCTGGTCAAACGAAAAGCTTGAAGGTGTACAGGTGACAACGGACGCTTTTGTCAAGGGACTGGATTTTCTCCCTTCAAAAATTCCTGCGTTTATCCTTATGGTGTGCCTTGTTTTCTTCGCATTTACAACTATTCTCGGCTGGGATTACTACGGTGAACGCTGCCTTGAATATTTAAGCGGAAAGAGTAAAGCGGCTGTTATGATTTACCGTATTCTTTACATTGCGGCTGTTTTCATCGGACCTTATATGACAGTTTCCGCTGTCTGGACTATTGCCGACATCTTCAACGGACTTATGGCACTTCCTAACCTTGTGGCGCTGTTTGCTTTAAGCGGAGTGGTTGCAAAGGATACAAAGGATTATTTCAGAAGGCTTAAAAGCGGAGAAATATCCGAATAAAATTATTAAAAAATTGCAAAACCTCTTGCAAGCGTAAGTAAAAGATGTTATAATAACATTTATTGATTATAAAAATGGAGGAACTATAATGAATTTATATTCTGTTTTAGCAACAGCAACAGCTGCAGCTGACTCTGCGGCTATGGAAGCTCAGATGAACCAGGCTCAGCTTGTTTCTCTCGGTATTTCTGTTGTAGCTATGATCGTTGTTTTTTATTTCTTTATTCTCCGTCCTCAGAAGAAGAAGGACAAGGAGTCCAAGGAACTCAGAGACGGCCTTCAGATCGGTGACGAGGTTACAACTATCGGCGGTATCACAGGTATTATTGTTCGTATCAACAGAAATCCTGAAAATTCCCGTGAAGATACAGCTGTAATCGAAACAGGCGGCGACCGCAGCAAAATCAGAGTAAAGCTCTGGGCAATCTCCGAAAATGCTACTGTTCACGACGCTGTTGAAGAAACACCTAAGAAAAAGTAATAAAACCTCCCTCGGTACGCATATTATTTTACAAAATGCGGTACGGAGGGATTTTTTTATGCGGAGAACTGCCGTAGAAAAAGCTAAGCGGAAAATGATAATTACGGTTGTAAACGGTGTGCTGTCCTGTCTGGGGGCGGTGTTTCTGCTTCTGCTGCTGTTTGCACTGATTGCGACAAAGATAGATATGAGCGACAGGGTGCTTTCGGCGATGTCGGGGATCGCTCTTGGTGCAGGCTGTTTTGCGGCTTCGTATACAACAGCAAAGCGTCAGAGAAAAAAGGGTTTGCTGACGGGGTTTTTCTGCGGCGGAATTGTGTTTATGGTCGTTCTGCTGTGTGCTCTTTTTTTCGGCGGAAGCTTTTCGGCAGGCGGATTTTTTGCAAAAATAATGCTGATTTTATCCTGCTCCTGCATAGGAGGTATAATAGGTGTAAATTCAAAAAGGAATATTTCGTTAAAATGACTATTGAAATTTGCAGAATTATGTGCTATAATGATAAAAATATTTATTTTTGGAGGTTTTTCCTATGAAGCACATCAAAACTATCAATCAGGCTAACCTTAAGAAGACTGCTGCTAAGGGCGGCTGCGGTAAGTGCCAGGCTTCCTGCCAGTCTGCTTGCAAGACATCCTGCACAGTTGCTAATCAGAAGTGCGAAAAGTAATTTCGTAGTTAAGCTGAGTATTTTCGGGGTGTCTGATTCAGACATCCCCGTTTATTCTGCTGTACCTGTTTCGTAATCTGATTGCCGGAACGGTATTTTTGTTTTTTCCCGGCTTTTGTCTATGACAAACGGTCGGTTTTTTTATTTTAATGAAAAGTGGAAAGGTTGTGCCGCAGCGGGCGGCATTGGGATTGTTTATGATACACAAATATAAGCTTAACGGATATAATATTGTTCTTGACGTAAACAGCGGCGGTGTTCATCTTGTGGATGAGCTTACATATGATATGCTTGATAACGTTAAACCGCCTTTTGACGATGAATGTCCCGAGAGAGTAATTGAAAAGCTCTCACGTTTCTATACTCCTGACGAGATCAAGTCCTGCTACGAGGAAGTGGTGGAGCTTTATAAGAATGATATTCTTTTCTCGGAGGACGATTACGAAAAATATGCAAAGTATTCCGTGCCTGCACCTGTAAAGGCTATGTGTCTGCTGGTTGAGCAGGACTGTAATCTTCGCTGTGAATACTGCTTTGCTTCAACAGGCGATTACGGTCTGGGCTGCAGAATGCATATGGATTTTGCTACGGGTAAAAAGGCTATCGACTTCCTTATTGAAAATTCCAAGGACAGAATTAATCTTGAGCTGGACTTTTTCGGCGGCGAGCCGCTTATGAATTTTGATGTTGTAAAGCAGATAGTTGAGTATGCACGTGAGCAGGAAAAAATCCACAATAAGAATTTCCGTTTCACCGTTACAACAAACGGTATGCTTCTTGATGATGATAAAATCGACTTTATCAATAAGGAAATGTCCAATGTTGTTCTTTCAGTTGACGGACGTAAGGAAGTCAATGACCGTGTACGTAAGCGTATTGACGGTACAGGCTGTTATGACCGTATTATGCCTAAATACAAGGACCTTGTTGAAAAGAGAAATGGCAAGGAATACTATGTAAGAGGTACATTTACAAAGTATAACCTTGATTTTGCAAATGACGTATTCAGCCTTTATGACGAAGGCTTTGACCAGATTTCCGTTGAGCCGGTTGTAAGTGACCCGTCTATGAGCTATGCGCTTACAGAAAAGGAACTGCCAAAGATTTTCTCCGAGTATGAACGTCTTGCTCAGATGCTTCTTATTAATGATAAGAAGGGTAAGCATTTCAATTTCTTCCACTTTATGCTTGACCTTGACCAGGGTCCTTGTGCAATCAAGCGTTTAAGAGGCTGCAGCAGCGGTAACGAGTATGTTGCGGTAACCCCTGAGGGTGACATTTATCCTTGTCACCAGTTTGTCGGCGTTGACGGCTGCAAGATGGGCAATATCCACGAGGGTACTTTTGACCTTGAAATGAAAAAGCAGTATTCCAGCGCACACATTTACACAAAGGAAGATTGTAAGAAGTGCTGGGCTAAATTCTACTGCAGCGGCGGATGTAACGCAAACAACTTCATTTATAACGGTGACGTTCATATTCCTCATAAGATTTCCTGCGAAATCGAAAAGAAGCGTCTTGAATGTGCTATTATGATGAAGGCGGCTAAGGCGGCTGAAGAAGAAGGATTTGAATTCTGAATATGATTTTAAAGACACCGTGGATATGCGGTGTCTTTTTTGTTTGTATAGTCAAACCCCCAGTTTTACTGGGGGTTCAGAGCTTATAGCTATGGACAAAAACCTCCTTGCGAATTATAATAAAAGCAGGTTTGCCGACCGCAATTAAAATAATGACAAGGAGGAAATGTCGATGAACGACAT
>JAFQUQ010000055.1 GCA_017408395.1 Oscillospiraceae bacterium | reverse complement strand
ATGTCGTTCATCGACATTTCCTCCTTGTCATTATTTTAATTGCGGTCGGCAAACCTGCTTTTATTATAATTCGCAAGGAGGTTTTTGTCCATAGCTATAAGCTCTGAACCCCCAGTAAAACTGGGGGTTTGACTATACAAAAATATGCCCCTGCGGAAAACAGGGGCAATTTTATTATTTTTAAGCGGTAGTAATGTCAAGCTCGCCCTTCTTTTCACCGATTTTTATAACAGTGAACGGCTCAGCGGTGCTGTTTATGATAAGCTCAGCAACCTTGTCTTCAATTTCAGTACGGATAACCTTGCGGATGTCACGTGCACCGAACTTCTGACCGTAAGCCTTGGCAGCAATTGCAGCAAGAGCCTTTTTGGTGTATTTGAGTGTGATACCCTTTTCAAGAAGCGGCTCCTTCATTTCATCAAGCATAAGAGCAGCGATTTCCTGATAGCTCTCCTCACTGAGCGGATTAAACACAACGACCTCGTCGATACGTCCTAAAAATTCGGGACGAAGGAAGTCGGAGAGAGCCTTCATAGCCTTTTCCTTTGAAATTTCTTCCGCTGACTTATCGAAGCCGATACCTGTTGATTTGTCGGTAGAGCCTGCGTTTGAAGTCATAACGATGATTGTGTTTTCAAAGTTTACGGTACGTCCCTGAGAGTCGGTTATTCTGCCCTCGTCAAGAATTTGCAGGAGAATGTTCATAACGTCAGGGTGTGCCTTTTCGATTTCATCAAACAGTACCACGGAATATGGTCTGCGGCGTACCTTTTCTGTAAGCTGACCTGCCTCGTCATAACCGACATAACCCGGAGGAGAGCCGATGAGACGTGAAACGGAGTATTTTTCCATATATTCTGTCATATCAAGACGGATAAGAGGGTCAGTTCCGTCAAAAAGCTCTGCGGCAAGCACTTTTACAAGCTCAGTTTTACCAACACCCGTAGGACCTACGAAAATAAATGAAGCAGGTCTGCGGCGGCTTGAAAGCTGAACACGTGTACGTTTTATAGCCTTTGTAACAACCTGAACAGCGTCGTCCTGACCGATAATTTTTTCCTTAAGCTTATCCTGAAGAGCCTCAAGCTTCTTGTATTCACTTTCGATTATCTTGCTTGCAGGGATACCCGTCCACAGTTCGATAACCTTGGAGAGATCCTCTTCCGTAACATAAACCGTGTCAACGGCATTCTGAAGCTCATCACGCTGTTTTTCAAGCTTAAGCACCTCTGCCTTGGCCTTTGCAAGCTTTTCAAAATCTGGCTCGATAGACTCTTCAATTTCAGCGACTTCCGCTTCTGCCTTTGCAAGAGCCTTGATAATGCCGTCATAATCGCTTAATTCCTTGCTGCGGATGCTTCTGCACGCACAGGCTTCGTCAAGCAGGTCGATAGCCTTGTCAGGGAGAAATCTGTCATTGATATAACGCTCGGAAAGCACTGCACACATACGCAGCAGAGCGTCCGTAATTTTAACCTTATGGTGATTTTCGTAATATTTTCTTATGCCGAAAAGCACAGCTTCCGTTTCCGTAAGGCTTGGTTCATTTACAGTAACAGGCTGGAAACGTCTTTCGAGAGCGCTGTCCTTTTCAATGTATTTGCGGTATTCCTTGAAGGTTGTTGCACCGATGACCTGAAGCTCGCCTCTCGAAAGAGCAGGCTTAAGAAGGTTTGCAGCATTCATAGAGCCTTCGCTGCTGTCACCTGCACCAACAAGGTTGTGCACCTCAT